>JAFGON010000041.1 GCA_016926475.1 candidate division WOR-3 bacterium
TATCGCCGTCGAATCATCGTCTGTCCAGTATTGTGTCGCTATACCGACGAACTGGTCGCTCGTGCCGTATCTCGTGCAGGCTACAAAGGGCATTACTGTGTGGACGTCCCCCAGGATGAAGAATCCGGGCGCAGACCATGTTCCTCCCCCATCCGACGAGACATACTCAAGGGATCTCGTAGCTGGGTCGTCAACTGATCCGGATTGATATACAAAGTGGATGTAGTTTGTTGGATAAGCGTTGTGTCTCGCCGAGGCTAAAACCGGTTTTTGCAGATTCGCGTCTTGTCCCAGGACTATATGGTCTATCCAGCCTCCAAAATAATTTTGGTATCTGGAGATCCTGATGTCGTTGCTAGCGGAGTTGTAAAAATTCATAATGTATGCCCTGTCGTCAGGTCCTGCGCATACATCAAAATCAGTTGGATTTATCTGGTTGTATGTCAGCGTGTTTAATGTCCATGTCGCTCCTCCGTCGGCTGAAGCGCATCTGTATAGTCTCCAAGGTGAATAAGGGACAGTAAATGCAGCGTATATGTGCGGGTCTGTTTCGTCGGTAATGTCCATTTCGACCCAGTTAATATCGTTGTAAGTTGTGGACGAAAAATGGTACCAGTCGAATGCCGAATAGTCCGCTTTCAATCTGCGATAGGATAACAGCGTATCACTTCCGTAGATATATACTGTGGTGGTGTAGATGTATGGGTTTAAAGTCTGGGCTTGGACCCTCATGTCGTAACTCAAAACATTGACACCGGTGCCCTGAAACCACATCTCCCAGCCCTTAACCCATGTATAGCCCATGTCGGTGGACCTGTAAATCCAAATCGTGTCCGTAGCTCCGTGGTTAGACAAAAGAGCGACGTAGATGTATCCATTGGTATCGTAATCAAAAGCCAACCTTGTCACGTTTGACTGGACAGGGCATTCATTTGTCAACAAAAGATCGTCCCCCCAAAGAGGAGCATAAACCGATGGAGGTTGTGAAAGGTTTAAACCGCCCGACATCTCTTCGATTGACGGCGTAAAACCAGAAGTATTTATCTCCTGGTTCAAGATATCCGAGGATGATTCGCCTTCACCGACCTGTTCTATAACGGTTGCTTCTTTGAAACAGGCCTGGCTCACTTGCGCCTGCAGACCCATAAACGCGAACAGGAAAGACGTTACAACCATGACCGGTTTCATAATTTGGCCTCCTTTTTTGCGTGATTTTATATGGAAAGACTGTTTTCAAAGGACAACAATATAATTTTATGAAATAACCCAAGAATTACAAGCAGTTTTTTGAAGCATTCAAGGCAGATGAGACGCCGTTGATTATTTTTTCGATGTCTTTCGGGGACACATCGTATCTCTCTTGGTCGCTGTATATTGTCTTTGAAGATTTCACCCGAGGATACAATCTAATAAGTTTTCCTCCGGCATTCTCAGTTATCATTTCTGAAAGCTTTTCTCCAGGTAAAAGCTTTGAATCCTTTTCACCGGGGGGTAAACTTTTATCCCCGTTGCGATTTTTGAAGTTGGGATTTATTAGAAGAAGAAATATTTTTGATTTTTTAAAAAGCTTTGCCGCAGAAAGGGAATTTATGTATGCGGGGTCTTCGAAAATATTTTTAAACTTTCCGGTAAGTGGTTCGGGATAGCAATCACTGAGAAGCACCACAAGGCTTTTCGACCCTCTGTTTCTGAACTTTTCAAGTCTTGCCATGTCGAGTGATTTCAAAAGACCGTCTGCGAGTGGAGTTTTTCCGTGGACTTTAAGAGATAAAAGGCTTTTTGTGACGACTTTGTAGTTGTGAGTTGGGTGGTTGAGCGTTTTTGCTTGTTGCCCCTGAAGAGAGATTACGCCTATTCGGTCTTTGTTTTTGTTGAAATAAAAGGTCAGCGAATTTATAATTTTTGAAAAAGCCCTTGCGAAATTTATCACCGATGTGCTGACGTCGACGACGAGGATCATGTTAAGGCTTTGATGAGCTGCTCTGTCCCAACCCAAAAGATCTTTTTGCCTGAGTTCAACCGGTTTTTTTGAGCTTTGTTTCTCGGAAAAAATCTTTAAAAGTGAATAGTAAAAAGCGAGGGAATTTTCGCCGCTTTTGTAAAGTGTAAGTCGGTAATTTCTTCCTGTGACAGTGTTTTTTACCAAAGCTCTTCTCGAAAATTTTCTCGTCCGGAAACTCTGTGTTCTTCTGAATCTCTTTAATATTTTCCTGAATTCAAAGCGTGCAGACTTGAAAATGCCTTTTTCGGACTCGAAAAGGGGCGTTTGTTGTCTGTACTCCGGCTTCTTTTTAAAGTTACCTTTTTTTTTGAAATGGAAATTTCCTGGATAGAGTGTCAATCCTGCGTTTTTGTTCAGCCGCAGATACTTTTTGAACAGGTGTAAAATTTTCTTTTTTAAGGTGGGCTTTTGGATGCCCACCACAATCATTTTTTTGAGGTGTCTTCCTCCTGTATGCTGGAAACACCGTTTTTTTCATGGTTTTTCGGCGGTTTTGATCTACTGTCGGATAAGGATGTTAAAGAAATATTTTTTCCAGAGTTGACGAAGTCTTCTTTTTTTATATAATTTTCCCTGAAGACCCTTTCGATTTCTTCGAAAGATGGAGGTTCGAGAAGGCCGCTGTCTCTTGTCCTGTGGCAGAGCGTCATCAAAGCGGCTTCGAGGACATCGTCGAATACAGTTTCGGTCCTTTTCCTCAGAGCAGATATTGTCATGGCGGTTTTTGTGATTATTATATCCGGTCTTTGTCCGTCCACTTTAAGTTCGGAACACGACTTGGTTATAGTCGAAAGAAGACTGTCGTCGAGTGTAACTTCCTTCAGAAGTTTTTTTGATCTTTCCAAAGACTCTCTTAAGTCATTCTGGTCTTTTCGGAAAGATTCAAAAAAAGAATCCGGATTGTTTTCAAATGACAGCGCCCTTCTGACAATCTCGGCTCTCTGTTCAGGGGCTTTAGGTGATTCAGCCCTGACGCATAGAGGAAACCTGTCGAGTATCTGTGGCCTGAGCTCTCCTTCTTCGGGATTCATGGTACCCACGAGGATGAAATCAGACCTGTGTTTTATTGAAAATCCTTCTCTCTCTATCACGTTCCAGTGAAGGGCGGATACGTCGAGTATGTCGTCGACAAGATGGTCTGGAAGGAGGTTGACCTCGTCTATGTATAAAATATTTCTGTGAGCCATTGCGAGTATGCCGGGCAGTATGCTCTTAACGCCTTCTTTGAGAATTTTCTCGATGTCTATGCTCCCGAGGAGTCTGTCTTCGGTAGTGCTCAAAGGCAAATCAATTATCCGCCCTTTTTTCTTTTCGGCTTCATGCTGTTTTGCCTCCCTGCAGAAAGTGCAAAAATGCTCGGGTGCCTGGGGGTCACATCCGAAAACGCAGTTTTTCACCGATAAATATTCCGGCATAATGTCTTCTACAGAATGGACAAATGTGCTCTTACCTGTCCCTTTTGGACCGGATATCAAAAGCCCTCCGATTTTAGGGTTGATTATGTTGGCGAGGTAGGCGGTTTTCAGAAAATCCATTTGGACTATGGCTGTTATGGGAAATCTTGTCAATACTTCCATTTTGCCTCCCCTGAATTGTTGTGCTATTCTATCACAGGAAAATTGCCTTCAGAAAGTACCAAAGAAGCCGGAAGTCGTATGTTGATATCAAACATTTGTGATAAGTCATTCGGTTCGGTGTTTATTTCGACTGTAAAAGCCCCTTTTTTTTTGGCGAGAAGAGGAAAACCCGCCGCGGGCCACACTACCGCCGAAGTGCCGACGCTTACGAAAAGATCGCATTCTGAGATTTCATCAAGCGCTTTCCCGATTATTGCAGGATCCAATGAATCGCCGAACCAGACAATATCCGGTCTAAACCATTCACCGCAGAGATCGCATTTATACGATGGATAATTTTCCGAAAAGATTTCCTTTTTTCCGCACATGCATCTTATCCTCCAAAGCGAACCGTGAAGCTCTATGACGGACCCACTGCCTGCTCTTTGATGCATTCCGTCTATGTTCTGCGTTATCACGCTGACGTCTGTTCTCGATTTCTGGAGCTCAGAAATCCAGAAATGACCCCCATGGGGCAGGCATTTCAAGACGGCTTTTCTTCTCAACTCGTGAAACCTCAGCACTTTTTCCGGGTTCTTCTCAAAAGCATTTTGGCAGGCGTATTCCTCCCAGTTGTAATCATTCCAGATTCCGCCTTTTCCCCTGTAAGTTGGAACACCGCTCTCCGCGGACATCCCTGCTCCGGTGAAAAAGACTATTTTTTTGAATTTTTTAAAGATTCTCCCCATCTATAAAATCATAAATGCCGACAGAATTATGTCAAACGATTATTGCCAAAAAGATTGATGTCTATGTCCGTATTATGAATATAATTAGTAAATCAAACATGGAGATAAAAATGAAAAATTATGTCTGCATCGCGGTTGAGCTTAAAACCAAATGCAGGAATTGCGACGGAACAATCCACATAAACGCTTTAGCTGAAAAGATACTATGCCCTTACTGCAAATTCGAGTTGTGTTTGAGTCCCGAGACATGGAAAGGGATATTGGAAGACCCGATAAAAGACACCTCGAATTATGAAGAAGGAGAGGGTACAAATTCTACGGTCATGGGGGAAATCAATTATCAAATAACATACGGAAAACAGACCCCGAGATTTCCCGAAAGCAAAAAAAGTATAGACATAAAAAAAATTGACGATTACGCCGAGCAGGGTTATGTAGAAGACCCTGACACAGGTAAAAAATATTCTTTGAGGAAAATACCCCAAAAGTATTCAAAAATATTTCCAGGGGCTCTATATCTGGCTATGGAAGACGCGGAGCTCATTCCAGGAGGAGATAAAATTTCTGAAGGGAAAACAGAAAATTCTACCGAACCTGTCGCTTTCGCTTGCCCAAAATGCGGTGGATTTCTCGATATTGACGGAAAAGACAGAATGGTAAAATGCTCGTTCTGCAACGCATCCGTTTACCTTCCCGACGATCTGTGGATGAGGTTGCACCCGGTTAAGACGATTACGAGGTGGTATGTAATTTTAAACGAAAAGGAAATACCCTACACATGGGACTCTGAAATCTGGGATATGGCAATCGACAGACAGGGTGATATATTCATGGCTTTGGAGAGTGAAGACTCAAAACTCGATCTTGTATCTCTCGACCAAAATTTCAAGAAGAAATGGTCGAGGGGAGATCTCGAATACTACCCCAAGACATCCAACGGCAACACGAAACTCGACATAGACAGCAGGGGAAGACTGATGCTTTGGAGCGGGGACAGAGAATCCCTTCTTTTTCTGAATTCCCAGACCGGTGAGACCATGGATATTATAGGCGGAAAAGAGGGCAGATCTCCGGAGGAGGGCAAAGAGCCTTTCACCATGAAAAACGTGTTTTCACTCTGCGCGGACACCGACGAAACATTTCTTGTGTTTCACAGAAGATCGAAAGTTGACGCGGACGGGAATCCATTTTATGAGCTTCTCAGGTTTAATTTTGACGGGAAAGAACAGATGACTTGGTTTGAAGACGAAGACAGCGGCGGATTTTTCGGGAAAATCAAAAAAATTTTCAACAAGACAAAAGGCCCTCAATATTTCGACAGCCTCAAAGACATCCCGACAAAATTCAGGGATTCGGATATACAAATCTCTTTGGGGCAGGACGGGAATTACTATCTTCTGAGTTTCAACAAACTGGCCAAGTATTCAAGAGAAGGAAAAAAAGTTTATTCACTTAAACTCGACTGCGATTACACTTACTCCAAAGCGGTTGCCGACAAGGAAGGCAGCGCATACGTCCTCTCTCACGGTCAGAATGATAGGTACTATGTTTTAAAAATTTCAGGGGATGGGTCTGCGGTGAGGCGCCATCTTCTCTCTGTCGTTGACGGTGGTGTAATATCTAGCGAGGAAACTCTCGGTCTCGATGAAAAAGGCTCTTTTTATCTAGCGGGATATTCAGGGAGAATGAGGATAGTGTCCAGTGAAGGAAAGCTTTTGTTTCGAAGCGAAGAGGCGGAAAAAGACGAAGAGAGAAAAATCGAAGAGGCAAAGCGCTGATTTGTTATAATTGATCGATAGACTGTTTTGTAGTAGCTTGAATCCGCTCAAACAAAGAAAGCATGGTTTTAAGCCTAAACCTTTATAAGCCTGATTCGGAACCTAACCAGACGAAAATAGCGCCCTGCGAATTGTCTTCACCCATGATTCCGTAAGCTCCGGCGATGATGTCATCGTATCCGTCTCCGTTGACGTCTCCAGCTCCTGAAACGGAAACGCCTAACTTGGCTTCTTCAATTCCCGATTCAATCAGTTCGTGCCTGCTGGTCTGGAGGCCCGATGGTGAACCCCAAAACACATAGACCGCTCCTTCAAAATGCTCGCCGTTGCTGTAGTCGTGCGCCCCGACGATTACGTCATGGAAGCCGTCGCCGTTTATGTCGCCGGCGGAAGAAACCGAATACCCGAAAATGGAATTTTCAACTCCAGAAGAAAAGGACCAGCCCAAAAGGTCGGAAAGCCCCTCTTTTTGACCTGTGAAGACAAAACCCGCGCCTTCCCAGGATTTTGTGCCGTTGAACATTGGTGCCCCGATTATGATTTCATCAAACCCGTCATCGTCTGCGTCGCCCGCGGTTGAGACTGAAGTTCCGTATTCAGCGCCTATCTGTATGGGCATGGCCTTCCAGTCCGGTGAATTTGAAAGTCCTTCGGCGTTCCCGTAAAAGACAAGCGCCGCGCCGTATTCGTTTTCTTCGAAGTTGAAAAATGGTGCGCCGGCGATTATGTCCGAAAGACCGTCACCGTTTAAGTCGCCGGCGGACGAAACGCTGTGACCGAGAAAAGCCCATTCCTGTCCGGACACGTAAGTCCAATTGGGTTCATCTTCAAGACCGGAAGACGATCCAAAATAGACGAAAATTCCGCCCTCGTACTCTTCAAGTTGCGAATAGTTTGGAGAACCTGCTACTACATCGTCAAAACCGTCTCCGTTTACGTCACCCGCGCCGGACACAGAAAGTCCGAAAAATATTTCTTCCCCTTTGATCTCGGATGTCCACGAGGGTGTCGGCGGCAGTCCTTCAGAAGAACCGTAAAAGACGAATACTTTTCCCTGGTTCCAGAACCCACCGTCAAATCTAGGGCTCCCGATTATGATATCGTCAAAACCGTCGCCGTTTACGTCTCCTGCCATGGAAACCGAGAAACCGAAATACGCGTCTTCCTGGTCGGACTGCCATGACCAGTCAGGATCAGAGGGCAATCCTTGTTCGCCTCCGTAGAAAACGAAAGCGGCTCCTTCAAAAGCCTCTTCTTCCGTGAAATAAGGAGCCCCGGCGATGATGTCGTCGAAGCCGTCGCCGTTGACGTCTCCCGCTCCTGAAACGGAAATACCAAAACTCGCATAGATGTATTTCGAAGTAAAACGCCAATCC
This sequence comes from candidate division WOR-3 bacterium, assembly GCA_016926475.1. NCBI lineage: Bacteria > Pseudomonadati > Caldifarciminota > Caldifarciminota bacterium. Next base: position 7,462 of record JAFGON010000041.1, read on the forward strand.
GGTTCAAAGTCAGAAGAAAATAGTGATACGGCAAAAAAAAGGGATATCAAAACAATTTTTTCTCGCGGGTTAAAACCAATAAAGTTTTTCATAGAACTTCCTTTAAAGCGATTAAATTATAAAAACATTAAACCCCCATAATACAACTGTACTGCATCAAAAATAAAACAAAAGTTTCTTTTTTACGAGATTAAATAAAATTGTCAAGATCCGGCCCTAAAAAAATTTTTTTATCTTTTGGGTGATATCGTCTATCTCCCCGCGTGGAGGGTGATTTTCGTATTTTTCGGAAAATCTCAACCCGAAGCTCTCGCTTTTATACCTTGGGAAAA
>JAFGON010000042.1 GCA_016926475.1 candidate division WOR-3 bacterium
ATGAAAAAAATTAGATTATTTTTGACAATTCTCACCTTATTTGTTTTCGCTGGCTGCGCCACTGTCATGTTCAACTCTTCTTCGACGCACTACGACCGCGGAACATCGCAGGATTGCGGGACAGAGGACAACTCGTCTGACAATCAAGACCAGTCGTCTGGAGAAACTCATGAGGACAACGCGACTACAGGTTACGCGACCTATTACGGCGAGGGTTTTCACGGCAAGAGAACTGCAAGCGGAGAGACTTTCAACATGTACGCACTGACCGCGGCTCACAGAACTCTGCCTTTCGGCACTCTCGTGAGGGTCACCAACATCGAAAACTTCAAGAGTATCGTCGTGAGAATCAACGACAGAGGTCCTGTCGACGAGAGCATAATCATAGACCTCAGCTACGAATCCGCTCGGAGAATAGACCTGCTTTCAAAGGGCATGGTCAAAATAGAAATTTTGAGATGATAGAGTTCGTTTTCCCTCTGGATTTTGACGACAGGGACAAAGCCAAGAAATGGGTTGACATCTTGGGGGATTCGGTGGACGTTTACAAAATTGGATTTCAGCTTTTCACAGGCGAGGGGCCTTCTTTCGTAAGGGAGCTCGTGGATTCCGGAAAAGAAATATTCCTCGATCTTAAACTTCACGATATACCTAACACCGTAAGAAAAGCAGCCCAAACAGCCGCCCGTTTAAAGGTCAAGTACTTGACGGTGCACGCTTCAGGAGGCAGATAAATGATAAAAGCCTGCTCGGAAGCTATCTCCGGATCCAGGACAAAACTTTTAGCTGTGACAATTCTTACGAGCATCGACCAAAATTCATACAGTGAATGTTATTGCGAAAAAGGAACAATCAGGGATAGAGCGCTTAAACTTTCCGACATAGCCAGAGAATCAGGCGCACACGGAATTGTTTGCTCGGTCGGCGAAGCCAGTGAATTGAGGGAAAGGCACGGACAGGATTTCTTGATCGTCACCCCGGGTATAAGAATGGGGAAAAGCTCTGACGACCAACGCCGAGTATACGGTCCGGATGACGCAAAAAAAGCTGGAGTGAACGCTATAGTTATGGGAAGGCCGGTGACCGAGGCTGACGACCCGAAAATTCTTGTCCAAAAAGTGAAGGAAATGCTGAAGTGAAAGATAAAATTTCAGATATGACAAACGAGCAAATTCTGCTCGAATTGGGAGTGATGAGAAACGGTCATTTTTTACTGACCTCGGGGAGGCATTCACCTTTTTATTTTGAAAAATTCAGGATACTCGAAAAACCTATTATGACTTCCGTCCTCTGCGGGAGAATAGCTGATATGATTAAATCCTCTGTGAACGAAAACATAGATCTCGTCTGTGGGCCGGCGACAGGTGGAATGATATTGGCATTTGAAGTCGCGAGAATATTGGGGTTTGGTTGTGTTTACCTGGAAAAGAAAGGTGAAGAATTCTGCCTTTTAAGGGGTATGAAAATCAGGGAAGGCGCGAGAATTGTAATAGTGGACGATGTTCTCACGACGGGGAAATCTCTCGGGGCTGCGCAAAAAACTGTAATTCAATCAGGAGGAATAGTCATATCCAAAGCCGTGATGATAGACAGAAGAACGGATAAGAATTCCGATACGTCAATAATAGCTCTTTATAGCGCGAAAGGAGAAGACTACACGCAGGAAGAATGCCCTCAGTGCGCGTTAAAAGTGCCTCTCATAAACCCAAAAACCGGCGAAGTGTTATTAAGGAGGTGACGATGTCAGGTCATTCAAAGTGGAGCACAATAAAGAGAAAAAAAGAGAAAATTGACGCCAAGAGAGGCAAAATTTTCACCAAACTCATAAAAGAAATAACCCTCGCCGCGAGAGAAGGAGGGGGTGACATAGACGGAAACGCGAGGCTGAGAAACGCGGTTCTCGCTGCAAAGAGCGCGAATATGCCTCAAGACAACATAGACAGAGCCATAAAAAAAGGGACGGGAGAAATGCCCGGCGTCGTCTATGAAGAGATCATGTATGAAGGCTATGGTCCTGAAGGCGTCGCTGTAATGGTCGAAGTCGCTACCGACAACAAGAACAGGACGACATCGGAACTAAAGCATATTTTCACGAAGTACGGAGGCAGCATAGGTTCCCCGAACTGCGTCGCCTGGATGTTCACAAGGAAAGGAATAATTGAAATCAATTCCGCGGGAATAGAAGAAGATAAAGCCATGGAAAGCGCCCTCGACGCCGGAGCCGAGGATTTTCAGCCTTCGGATAATTCTTTTTTTATATACACCGCGTTTGAAAATTTCAACTCGGTTCGAGAGAAACTTGAAAAATCGTTTAAAGTTGCTTCGGCAAAAATTGCATGGATTTCGGAAAATCCGGTAAAAATTGAGAACAGGGATAAAGCCTCAAAAGTTTTTAAATTCATGGACAGTCTTGAAGATCAGGACGACGTCCAGAACGTTCACGCGAATTTCGACATTCCCGATGATATATTGGCCGCGATAGAAGAACAGTGACCATTTTAGGTATAGATCCTGGGCTTTCCGTGACTGGATTCGGTGTTATCTGTTCAGAGGGCGAAATTCTAAAACTTGAAAACTGCGGTATGATCAGAACCTCGAAAAACCTTTCTCTTGGAGAGAGGTTGAATCAGATAAGAGGAAAACTTTCTGAGATACTTGTAAATTCAAAAATATCTGAAGCGGCTTGCGAGACGGTTTTTTTGTCGAAAAATTTCAGATCGTCCATGATTATGTCGCACGCGAGAGGAGTTGTGTTTGAATACCTGGCGGAAAACAGAGTGCCTGTTTTTGAATACAGCCCGAGAGAGATTAAAAAATCGCTGACCGGAAACGGAGACGCGAGCAAAGAACAGGTCTGTTACATGGTTAAAAGTATTTTGGGTGAAATCGACGAAACTGTTTTCGACATATTCGACGCTCTCGCGGTCGCTTTGACACATATAAACAAGAGGTCGATAAAAAATTGCTGGAATACCTGAAAGGAAAACTCGTAGAAAAAAAACCGGCGTTCGCCGTCGTAGATGTAAACGGCGTCGGCTACAAAATCATGACTTCGGTTACATCCTATGAAAACCTTCCAAACGAAGGTGAAGATGTTTTTCTGTGGACGAAAATTTGTTTTTCGGCATCCCAGGGAAGGGAGAACATTGAGATTTACGGGTTTTCTTCCGAGAGTGAAAGGGAACTGTTTTCTCTATTGACCAAAGTCAAGGGCATCGGACCCAAGATGGCTCTTTCCATGCTCTCCGCTTCGAGTCCCGAAAGGCTTACCGAGGCTATATCCTCAGAAGAAGTCGGATTTCTGGAGACTTTAAAGGGAGTGGGGAAAAAGACCGCAATGAGGCTTGTTCTGGAACTCAAAGATAAAATTCTTAGAGGAGGCTCGAAAACCTTCACGCTCTCCGCCGCGGAAGATGCTGTCAACGCGCTCGTGACACTCGGATACGCGAGAACCGCGGCTTACAAAGCAGTCGCTTCAGTGGTCAAGCAGGAACCGCAAATAGATGTCGAAGACCTGATAAGAAAGAGTTTGGCGAAGATATGAACGAGAACACAGACCCTTTGAAAAAAGAGACCGACAAGAAGACCGAAAACCTCATAAGGCCACAGTCTTTCAGGGATTTTCCCGGGCAGGAAGACACTAAAAGAAATCTTCAAGTGGCGATAGACGCCGCTAAAGCAAGAGGTGAAGCTCTTGAACACACGCTTTTTGTGGGGCCTCCGGGTCTTGGTAAGACTACTCTGGCAAATATAGTCTCAAAAGAGATGAAGGTGAAGTTTTTTTCGACATCCGGACCCGTCCTCGACAAAGCCGGAGACCTCGCCGGAATACTGACAAATCTCTCTTTCAAAGACATTCTCTTCATAGACGAAATACACCGGATGAACAGGATTGTCGAAGAATATCTATATTCGGCGATGGAAGATTTCGCTCTTGATATAGTAATAGATTCAGGACCTGCCGCCAGGACAATAAAGATCAATCTGAAACCCTTCACTTTGATTGGCGCTACAACGAGGACCGGACTTTTAACTCCTCCCCTCAGGGCGAGATTCGGCATGACCTACAGGCTTGACTATTACGACATTCCGGAGTTGACGGCGATAGTCCAGAGATCTTCTTCAATACTCGGCATCGAGATAGAGAGAAGAGCCGCCGAGGAAGTCGCTCGAAGGTCAAGGGGGACACCCCGTATTTCAAACAGACTTCTCAGAAGGGTGAGAGACTGGACTCAGGTCAGCGAAGAGACGGTTATAACGCTTGAGAGGGCGTGCCAGGCTCTTGACAACCACGGGATTGATTCTTTCGGGTTTGAAAAAATGGACAGGGACATAATTGAGATCATAGTAAAAAAATTTGAAGGCGGACCTGTGGGGTTATCAACTCTCGCGCTCGCTCTCGCTGAGAGCGAAGACACGATTGAAGAAGTCTACGAGCCTTATCTGATAAAAAAAGGAATGATAAAGAGAACCCCCAAAGGCAGGGTTGCCACATCCACCGCTTATTCCTACATCGGTGTAAGAGATGAAAGAAGGGAAAAGGGAATTTTCGATGAAGGATGAGACATTTGTTCTTGCTCAGTTTCCCAGCAAGCTCAATGCTTACAGGCTTATGAATTTCCTCAATTCCGAATTGATACCATCCTCGGTTGAAAATTCTGATAGCGACAGCCTTTTTTATTTGGTTCTCGTCGGCAAGAATGACAGAAACAGGGCAAAAAAGGCTTTTAAGAAATTTTCGAGAATTGGCCTACATTAAAAGCGAAGATTTCGACTACGAGCTCCCTCCGGAGAAAATAGCTCAATTTCCGGCCGAAAAGAGGGGTTTTTCCAAAATGCTCGTCATCTCGAGGACGGACGAAAACCTTTCGCTCGACTTGCAAGCTTCTGATCTGGTTTCTTTCCTGTCAAAAGGAGATGCGCTTGTCCTAAACAGCACCAAAGTAGTCTCGGCAAAGCTTTTCGGCAAACGAAAACAAACCGGTGGTAACGTAGAGATATTTTTGACGGAAAAAAAGCAGGAAAAAAACCTCTTTGAAGCTCTCGTCAAGCCATCAAGAAGAGTAAGGCCAGGAGAAACCGTAGTTCTGAACAATTCAGGGCAAACTATCCTAATCGAGAAAAGGGGGGAAGGGGCGCTGAGGACTGTGAGATTTGAAACAGACAGGGAAATGGATTGGAATGAAATTGACAAGATCGGCAAAACACCTCTGCCCCCATACATTAAAAGACCGGCGACTGAAGAAGACAGAAACAGATACCAGACCGTTTACGCGGGAACTCCCGGGGCTGTCGCCGCGCCTACAGCGGGGCTTCACATAACAAGGGAGATGATTGAAACATTGGAGAAAAAAGGCGTTGGGATAGTCAACATTCTTCTTCATGTGGGCTTTGGAACGTTCGCTCAACTTTCGGATGATGTCGAAAAACACAGGATGCATTCTGAATACTATGAATTGTCAGCGGAGGCTTCGATGAAAATAAACACGATTCGGAAAAAGGGGGGTAGGGTATTCGCTGTTGGGACTACTTCGGTCAGGGTCCTCGAATCATGCGCCGATTCCGAAGGTTTTGTCAGCTCCGCCCGGGGGTGGACTGACGTGTTCATATACCCGCCTTATAGATTCAAAACAGTGGACGGCCTTCTGACGAATTTTCATCTTCCCAGAACATCTCTGATTTGCCTTGTATCTGCTTTTGCCGGCAGAGAGCGAATTTTAAAGGCGTACAAAAAAGCGCTTGAAAGCGGTTACATGTTCGCATCATACGGCGACGCCATGTTGATTTTGCCCTGATAGTGCTTGACATAGATAAAAAAAAAGATAAAATGAAAACTTGCACTGCTCGGTAGCTCAATTGGCAGAGCGGGTGGCTGTTAACCACTAGGTCGTGGGTTCGAGTCCC
>JAFGON010000043.1 GCA_016926475.1 candidate division WOR-3 bacterium
AGCGTGCTCTTCCCGTGATCTACGTGCCCTATCGTGCCTATATTCAAATGAGGCTTACTCCTCGCAAACTTCTCTTTCGCCATTTCCCTCTCCTTTGTTGAATAAAAAAGTTGAGTTTTCCCTTAAATCACTGGCTACAAGCCAGGGCTAAATCATTTGATAATGAATTAATTTCGTTTAATTCAGATAAACAAGAATCCTTGCGGATATATAAAAAGATTATCAATTTGACATATTTTTAATTTTCTGTCAAGCATATTTTACACCGCAAGTCGAAACATAGACTCAGTATCCTCTTATCTTCATCAGCAGCGTTTCAGTTTGGTCGTCATCGATTTTCTCATATTTCAAAAACTGCATTGTATAACTCGCTTTTCCTTTGGTCATGCTTCTTACGCTTGAAGCGTATCCGAAAGTCTTTGACAAAAAAACCTGCGCGTGAATCAGTTTGAATTTTTTCTTATCCTCGATATGGGAAATTTCTGCTGAAATAGAGTGAAGGCTTTTGATAACTTCTCCGAAATAATCATCAGGAGCGAATATTTCAAGACTCATCAGAGGTTCAAGGATAACTGGCTGCGCTGCGGTACAAGCTTTTTCGAAAACTTCTTCTAACGAGGACAGGACAACAGTTTCGTTGACTTCCTCTCCGGTTTCAACCTTTAAAAGTTTGCATTCAACACCCATGAGAGGATATCCAGCCAAAGGTCCTGGAAAATAATAAGTTTTGAAATCCTCTGCATACCCTTCTATTGTTTTTTTGACGGTGTTGTTTCCGAATTCCCAGTCTTTGGGTAGCACAAATACATTTCTGTGATCCTCAAGAGGTTTAACTTCAAGAGTTATTCTAACACTGTATTTCTTTCCTCCCACTGTTTTACTCACATCCGACAAAGCTCTATGATTCTTGCGAATACTCTCTTTGTAAGCCACTCTCGGATTTCCTAATTTTATCGGAATCTTAAAATCTCTTTTCAGCCTTTCCGCCATTACGTCAATGTATAGTTCTCCCATGCCGGATATTATGAGCTGTCCTGTTTCTTTGTCTTCGGTGAAGCGAAAAGTCGGGTCTTCCTGGGTAAACAAATTTAGCGTTTCACACAATTTTTCCAAATGCGCGGAAACCTTCGGCTCAACTGCCACCGAAACAATGGGTTCAGGAAATTCCGGTTTTTCGAGAAGAAAGTCTCTTTCTGTGTCACTCAATGTGTCTCCGGTATATGAATTTTTCAAACCTGTCACGCCAATAATTTCACCCATCATGGCGGATTCTCTTTCAACTCTTTTATTTGCGTATATTCTGAATATTTTCTGTATGGTCTCGTTGCTTTCAGACGAAAGATTTTTCACTGTCTGTTTTGCTTTCAAATTTCCTTCGTAGATTCTGACAAAATGCACTTTACCTACATGCTCATCGAGAAGTATTTTAAAAACAAGACCCAGAAAAGGGTTGCCTTGTTCAAGGGTTATCTTTTCTATTCTTCCGTATCTTTTCTTCATGACTTCAATTTCATTTACATCCAAAGGGGAAGGCAGAAAGTCAATAATCGCGTCAAGCAAGGGCTGGACTCCGATGTTTCTTCTTGAAGCGCCGCACAACACAGGCACTATTTTCCCCGATATGGTCAATTTCCTTATCTCGGATTTAATCAATTCTTTGTCGGCATCTCCGGTGTTGATGAATTGATCGGCTATTTCTTCGTTGTAATCAGCGAGGAAATCAATCAAAGTGTTTCTCTGGAACTCAATTTCACTTGAAAGGCTCTCGTCGGGAACCTTTTCCTTAAAAGTTGATCCATCGCTGGATTTATCCCAGAAGACAACTTTTCTTTCGATCAAATCGATCACCCCTGAAAAATTTTCCTTTTCACCATAAGGCATATTGATGACAACAGGAAATTGGGAGAACTTTTCTTTTATTTCATCGAGGAGTCCCTTGAAATCTGCTCCAGTTCTGTCAAGCTTGTTTACGAAAACTATTCTCGGAATTTTGTAATTGTCAGCTTGAAGCCAAACGGTCTCTGATTGAGATTCTACTCCTTCGACAGCGCTGAAAATCACAACCGATCCGTCGAGGACTCTTAAAGATCTCTCGACCTCTCCCGTGAAATCTACGTGTCCCGGAGTGTCGATGATATTTATATTGGCTTTTTTCCAAATAAGCGACACAACAGCGGAAGTGATAGTGATCCCTCTCTCTTTTTCCTGGTCGAGGTAATCAGTCGTCGCGCTGCCTTCGTCAACTTCGCCCATTTTGTGCGTTTTACCCGAATAATACAACATCCTCTCTGTTGTAGTAGTCTTGCCGGCGTCTATGTGGGCAATCACCCCAATATTTCTTATGCTTCTCATTTTGCAATCTCGTCTTAAAAAAAATGGTAGCACGTAAGATTTTCTTTATCATGCTGCCGCCTTATAAGAGAAAAAATTATTTTACCACATGTAACTGGCAAAAGCTTTGTTCGCTTCGGCCATTTTATGCGTATCTTCTTTTTTCTTAATAGCGGTTCCTTCTTTGTTGCTCGCGGCTATTAGCTCTGCGGCGAGCTTTTCCTTCATAGTCTTTTCGTTTCTTGCTCTTGATGCTGTCAAAATCCATCTTATGGCAAGAGCTATGCGTCTGTTCGCTGGTACATCAACTGGTATTTGGTAGGTCGCTCCACCTATTCTTCTCGGTTTTACTTCCAGGGTTGGTTTTACATTGTTAACGGCTTTTTCGAATATTTCTATCGGATCCGCGATTTTAAGTTTTTGCGCAACTATATCGAGCGCTCCGTAGACGATCGTCTCGGCTGTACCTTTTTTCCCTCTTTTCATGACTACATTTACAAACTTGCTCACCAACTCGCTGTTGAAATTCGGATCTGGTGGAATTGTTCTTTTGTAAGTTTTATGCTTTCTGGACATCAGTTCCTCCGGTTATTTCTTGGCTTTTTTAGTTCCGTAAAGCGATCTTCCCTGCCTTCTACCTTCAACTCCTGCTGAATCCAGGACGCCTCTGACGATATGGTACCTGACTCCGGGCAAGTCTTTTACCCTGCCTCCCCTGATTAAAACAGTCGAGTGTTCCTGCAAATTGTGACCCTCCCCAGGAATATACGCTGTCACTTCGTAACCATTGCTTAGCCTTACACGGGCAACTTTCCTGAGAGCCGAGTTGGGTTTTTTCGGGCTAGTTGTGTAAACTCTGACACAGACGCCTCTCTTCTGAGGACACTTAGTCAGAGCCGGTGCTTTGGTTTTTTTCTCTATTTTTCTTCTTCCCTTTCTCACGAGCTGATTAATCGTGGGCATCTTTTCCTCCAAATAACATCTTTATTTATTTCTGTTCTTCGTTACTGAGTATCACGACAGAGTCTTCTTTCTTCTCCTCGACTTCATCTTCACCTTCGACTCTTATTGTTCGATAATTTTTCAGACCAGTTCCGGCAGGGATCAGATTGCCTACAATAACATTCTCTTTGATCCCTTCCAGAGTGTCTCTCTTACCTTCTATGGCAGCTGATGTCAATACTTTTGTTGTTTCTTGAAAACTCGCTGCAGATATAAAGCTTTCTGCTGTAAGAGCCGTTTTTGTAACTCCAAGCAAAATGTACCTGTATGTCGCGGGTTTGCCGCCGGCTTTGAGTATTCTGCTGTTTTCAAAAGTAACGGTCTTGCTGTCGACAATTTCTCCTTCTATGAGATTTGTGTCTCCTGAATCCTCGATCTTAACCCTTCTCAAAAGCTGCCTTATGATCAAGGCTATATGACGATCAGAAATTTTAACGCCCTGCAATCTGTAAACCTCTTGAACTTCATTCAAAAGAAATTCCTGAACCGCCAATGGTCCTTTCGCCTGAAGTATGTCCGGTGGGAAAACTTGGCCGTCTGTCAACTTTTCTCCTCCTTCGACAAACTGCCCTTCATGGACGAGAATATGCTTGCCGTAAGGGACAAGATATTCTTTGTCGTCGCCTACTTCACTCAATATCTTTATTATTTTCGAGCCTTTGGTCGTGTCCAGAAATTTTACTTCTCCTTTGATTTCCGATATGATCGCAGCATTTTTGGGTCTCCTCATTTCGAAAAGTTCTTCGACTCTCGGCAATCCCGCAGTTATATCCCTGCTTCTGCTGCTCTCTCTCGGTATTTTGCCGATAATATCACCGGGGGTGACTCTTTTACCGTTCTCTACAATTATGTAGGTGCCTATTGGGACAAGAGATACTTGTTTCTTTTTACCCTGTTTTGAAGGTTCAATCTCAATGGCTGGTATTAGTCCTCTTTCTTTGTGCTCAACAACGAGTACTTGTTTTTCTCCTGTCTGAGGATGAGTCTCGTACCTCATAGTCAAATTTTCAATCAAATCCTTGTACCTGACAATACCTTGAGTTTCAGATAAAATCGGATCTGAAAATGGGTCCCACTCGTATAAAGGCGTATCCGTATCTACATACGCGCCTTCTGTCGCCATTAGAATAGATCCATGGGGAATTTTGTGAGCGACCTCACGCTCTCGACCTTTTATAACTATTTCCCCGTTCCGAGAAATTACAATCTTACTGTCGTCAATTTCCTTTTTGATGGTTTTGATTTTTTGAAATTTCACAGCTCCGGATATTATTGATTTGACCACGGATTGCTGAGCTATTCTCGTCGCGGTTCCACCTATATGGAAAGTTCTAAGGGTCAACTGGGTTCCCGGCTCGCCTATTGATTGAGCGGCGATTATACCCACAGATTCTCCAATGGAGACTATTTTTCCCGTGGATAGATCCTTTCCGTAACATTTCTGACACAGCCCTCTCTCTGCTTCGCAAGTCAGCACCGATCTGATTTTAACCTTGTTTATGTTTTTGTATTCAATTTTTAAAGCGAGCTCTTTTGATATGACCTCGCCTTCACGCACTATTATTTCATGGGTTTGCGGGTCTTCGATGTCATCAAGCGCGAATCTACCCTCAATTCTGTCGGAAAGAGGCTCAATTATTTCTCCTCCTTCTGTCAGTGCTTGAATTTCTATACCCTTTATGGTTCCGCAGTCTTCTTCTGTTATAATTACGTCCTGCGCGACGTCTATTAACCTTCTCGTCAAATAACCGGCTTCAGAAGTTTTCAAAGCTGTATCGGTAAGACCTTTTCTCGCTCCGTGAGAAGATATGAAATATTCAAGAACCTTCAATCCTTCTTTGAAATTAGACAAAACTGGAGATTCGATGATTTCTCCTTTTTGTCCGGTTATTTTCTTTTGAGGCCTTGTCATAAGACCTCTGATGCCTGCAAGCTGCCTTACCTGCTCGCGGCTTCCTCTCGCTCCAGAACTGACCATCATGTAGATTGGGTTGAATCCTTCCCTGTCAGAATGGAAGGTTTCTATCATTCGTTCTTCCACTTCATTCGTAGCTTTTGTCCATGCTTCGACCGTTCTCTGATATTTTTCATTTTCTGTTATTTGGCCTTTTCTGAAATTCTCTCTTATTTTCTCGACTTCATTTTGAGTTTTTTTCAGAATGGAAGGTCTCTCGGGCGTATCGACGAGATCCAGCATACCAAAAGTCACTCCTGAAAATGTGGCGTATCTGAAACCCAGATCTTTGAGGTCATCCAGGAAAATAGCTGTTTTTTCGTTTCCAAACATGTAATTTACGTCAGCTATTATTCCGGCTAGAATTTTTTTCTCGATTACCCTGTTATAAAAAGGCATTCCTTCCGGGAGTATTTGATTGAAGATAACCCTTCCTGGGGTTGTCGTGATTATTTCTTTAGTGATTATTTTATCCTCGTCTCTCCCCTTTGAATCCAGGCCAATAATTCGCCCTTCAACCGGAAATTTTATCAACGCGTGAAGATCAATATTGCAGAATTCACGGGCCATTTCAATCTCTTCAAGGCTCGAGAAATGCATTCCTTCGCCTTTTGCTTTGGACTTTTCTTTTGTGAGGTAGTAAACGCCTAGAACGAGGTCTTTAGTAGGAGCGACTATCGGAGTTCCGTTGGCGGGTGAAAGCAAATTGTTGGAAGACATCATGAGCATGTAAGCTTCGGATTGAGCTTCGAAAGAAAGGGGTAAATGGACCGCCATTTGATCGCCGTCAAAATCAGCGTTGAAAGCCGTGCAAACCAAAGGATGAACTTGTATAGCCTTTTCTTCAATCAAAACCGGCTGGAAGGCTTGAATTCCCAGCCTATGAAGAGTCGGAGCTCTATTGAGAAGCACAGGATGATCTTTGACAATTTCCTCGAGAATGCTCCAGACTTCCGGCGATCCTTTTTCCAAAAGCCTTTCCGCACCCTTTATCGACTGAGCGTGTCCTCTTTCTTCAAGTTTCCGGATTATAAACGGCTTATAAAGTTCAAGAGCAATTTCTTTCGGGAGGCCGCATTGGTGAAGTTTTAAGCGTGGGCCTACGACTATTACTGATCTTCCGGAATAATCCACTCTTTTTCCCAGAAGGTTTGACCTGAACCTTCCCTGTTTACCTTTTAAAACATCAGCCAATGACCTGAGAGGTTTGTTTCCTTTTCCCTTGACGTTTTTGGCTCTTCTTGAATTGTCAAATAACGCATCAACAGCGTCCTGAAGCATTCTCATTTCATTTCTGATAATGATGTCGGGGGCTTTGATGCTTATCAGGCTTTTGAGTCTGTTGTTTCTTGATATAACTCTTCTGTAGAGATCGTTGAGGTCACTCGATGCAAACCTGCCTCCGTCAAGGGCGACAAGAGGTCTGAGTTCCGGAGGTATCACGGGTATTACAGTGAGAATCATGTCTTCAGGGTGATTGTTTGAATTTCTGAACGCCTCAACTACTTTCAGTCTTTTGAGCATTTTTGATTTAGCGTCTTCAGATTTTTCAATTTTTATTCTGGACCTTAGATCCGCCGTCAATTTTTCCAGATCAAGATCCTGAAGAGCTTCCCTTATTCCTTGACCGCCTATGCCGAATTGGACGCTTTTGATGGCATTTTCGTCCATTTTTTCTTCTAGTTCGCTTTTCTGTTCTTCTGAGATAAAACCGCCTCTTTTCAAGCCGTAGGGGTTGTCTTCATTCAAAGAGCCTGTATCAAGGACAATGTAAGCTTCATAAAATAAAATTCTCTGGAGCATATCCTGCGTCATGTTGAGAAGCAATGCAATTCTACTCGGAGTCACTTTGTAAAACCATATATGCGCGACAGGAACAGCGAGTTCGATGTGTCCCATTCTCTCTCTTCTGCTCTTGGAACTTGTGACCTCTACTCCACATCTCTCACAGACTACTCCTCTGTACCTTATGTGTTTATACTTCCCGCAATTGCATTCGTAATCCTTCACCGGACCGAATATTTTCTCGCAGAACAGACCTCCCGGTTCGGGTTTCTGTGTCCTGTAGTTAATTGTCTCCGAGTTCACCACTTCTCCGTTAGACCAGTCCCTTATTACCGTCGGGGAAGCTACGCTCAGTTTAAGAAGATCAATGCTTAGATCAGAAGCTTGATCCTTGTTCAATCTCGAAAAATAGTTGTATTTCAATTTACCTCCTCAAGAGATAAAACTATTTTTTACCTTGCCTCTGCTTTTTTTTACCTTTCTCGATTTCAACATTCATACAAAGACCGTTTAGCTCTTTTACAAGAACATTGAAAGAAGCAGGTAATCCGGGCTCTGGCGGATTATCTCCCTTGATGATGCTCTCATACATTTTTGTTCGGCCGTTTATGTCGTCGGATTTCACGGTCAACATCTCCTGAAGAGTGTAAGCCGCACCGTAAGCTTCTAGAGCCCATACCTCCATTTCTCCGAATCTTTGACCCCCGAAATGGGCTTTTCCGCCGAGTGGCTGTTGAGTGATCATGGAATATGGGCCTATGCTCCTGGCGTGTATTTTGTCGTCAACCATGTGCCCGAGCTTCAACATATACATGTAACCAACTGTTATCTCTCCATCGATCAGTTGTCCAGTTACTCCGTCTTTAAGGGAAACCTTGCCCGATTTTGGAAGTTTTGCCTTTTCAAGGAGACCCTCAATTTCATCTACTGAAATCCCGTCGAAAACCGGAGTTGCGATTTTAATATTCAGTTTTTTAGCCGCCCAACCGAGATGGGTTTCTAGAACTTGACCAATATTCATACGAGAAGGAACTCCAAGAGGGTTCAAAATAACGTCCACTGGCGTTCCATCCTCCATGTAGGGCATGTCTTCTTCAGGGACTATTATTGAGACAACGCCTTTGTTTCCGTGTCTTCCAGACATTTTATCGCCTACGGAAAGTTTCCTTTTTTCCGCGACGTATACATCGATTCTTTTTAAAAGACCGTGCGGAAGATCATCTCCTTGTCTGAGAACCTCTACTTCGTTGTTTCTGCATCTTTCATATTCCTGAATAATGTTCTTCGACTCGAAAAGTATTTTAGAAAGTATAGAAATATCGCTTTTAGGTTTATCCATAATCGAGATTTCATCCCAATCGGTTTCTCTTATTGTTTTGGCGGTTATTTTTTTGCCTTTCGCAATTATTGTGTTGCCATGGAAATCTTCTATGTCGTTTTGAAGAATCACTCCGTCAAAAACCTGGACAATCTTGTCTGTCCTCTCTTTTTTATGTTCGTGTATTTTTTTGTTGTAAAAATCCTCGATTTCCTTGATTTTCTTCTCGTTAGTCTTTTTTTCGTTGGTGGACTGGGTTTTTCTGCTCAAAACCTGAACGTCTATCACGACGCCCTGAACCCCAGGAGGAACACGGAGAGAAGTGTCTCTTACATCCGCAGCTTTCTCTCCGAAAATGGCTTTTAAAAGTTTTTCCTGAGGGGTCAACTCGGTTTCGCCTTTCGGCGTGACTTTCCCGACAAGAATGTCGTCCGGGCCAACCTCAGCGCCTATCCTGATTACTCCGCCTTCATCGAGGTTTCTCGTAGCTTCTTCCCCGACGTTCGGTACTTCTCTGGTTATCTCTTCAGGTCCGAGTTTTGTCTCCCTGACTTCAACGTTGAATTTGTTTATCGTCACTGAGGTAAACGCATCTTCTTTTATCAACTTTTCGCTTATGATAATCGCGTCTTCGAAGTTGTATCCCCTCCAAGACATTAAGGCGACTAGAACGTTTCTTCCCAAGGCGAGTTCCCCGCCGTCTGAAGAAGTGCTGTCGGCTATTACCTGCTTTTCTTTGACTTTGTCTCCGACTTTTACTATCGGTCTCTGATTTACACAGGTGTTTTGGTTTGTCATTTTATATTTCTGCAGCTTGTAAACATCCAGATCTTTTTCTCCAAACACTAAGGGCGAAGTTTTATCAGGTTGAATTCTAATCTCTTCAGAATTGGCAAAAACCACTTCTCCTTTTCTCTTTGCGGTTAAAACAGTATGAGAATCTATTGCTACGACCTTTTCTAAGCCTGTTCCTACTAGAGGAGCTTCCGGTTTTACGAGTGGGACGGCTTGTCTTTGCATATTAGATCCCATCAGAGCCCTGTTGGCCTCATCATGTTCCATAAAAGGAATCAGAGCCGCAGAAACACTCAAAATCTGCGCGGGATGAGCATCCATGTAATCGACCTGATCTTTTGTGACAACAGGATAATCATCCATATACCTGGTCACGAGCTCTTCGTTTATCAACTTTCCATTTTCTTCGATAGGTTCGTTTGCCTGCGCGATGATGAATTTATCTTCGGTGTGAGGAGATAAATATTCGTAATCGTTTTGAACTTTGCTTTTTTCAACTTTTCTATAGGGAGTTTCAATGAAACCATATTCGTTTATTTTTGAATACAAAGCTAAAGATGTAATCAGCCCTATGTTTGGTCCTTCAGGGGTTTCAATCGGGCAAAGCCTGCCGTAATGAGAATGGTGAACATCTCTCACCTCAAATCCCGCGGTATCTCGGGTCAATCCATCGGGTCCCAGGGCGCTCAACCTTCTCTTGTGGGTAATCTCAGCCAAGGGATTTGTCTGCTCCATGTATTGAGAGAGCTGACTCAATCCGAAAAACGCCATCAAAGTACTGCTTACATGTCTTGAGTTGAACAGCATCTGGGGTACAATTTTCTTCGGGTCGCTTTCGAGCATCAATCTGTCTTTCAAGCTTTTGACAACTCTGAGCATCGCCGTGTTGAATTGGTCTTCCAACAACTCTCCGACTCTCCTGACCTGTCTGTTTCCGAGATGATCTATATCGTCCACTTCGAGATTTTTGTTTTTATCGAGAAGTCCGAAAAGGTATTCCAAGATGTGCAAAAAGTCTTCAGGGCAAAGTGAAAGGGTTTTTTCATCCGGCACTTTGCCGAGTTTATCTTTCATCATTTTTCTTCCGACAGCGCCCAAATTATACCTTTTCGGAGAAAAATACATGGTGTTAATGAAATCAATCGCGGCTTCGGAATTCGAAGGATCGGTTGTCCTGAGAAATTTGTAAACATATTCTGCGGCTTCTTCTCGGGTCACTCTTTTTTTTGCTTTGGTGAAAGTTTTTTTTAAAACTTCAAGAGCGGGTAAATTTTCTTCTTTAATGATTTTCAATTCTTTTGTTCCGAAAAGATTAAGCATGTCGAGGGAACCGGCTGTCAGTTCAGATCCTGAAAACATGACTGTTTCACCGGAATTGGGATCCAAAATATCCTCAGCTATTACTCTGCCTATAAGTTTTTCAGATTGTTTTCCGCTAAACTTAGCTATTTTAACCGTTTCTGATCCGAAAAATTTTTCGTAGATCTCCCCTTGGTCGCCGAGTCCTATTGCCTGAAGCCAGATTGTCAAAGGGAAGTGCCTTCTTCTGTCGAGGCTTATGCTCAATGTTTCGTTGTGATCAAGGTTTATGTCAATCCAGGTGCCCTTTTGAGGTATTATTTGGGCGACAATCAGCATTTTACCGGTATGGTGGTATTCGACGTTGAAGAACACCCCCGGGCTTCTGTGAACTTGCGAAACAATGACTCTTTCAACTCCGTTTATAATAAAGCTCGCCTTATTAGTCATGACAGGCAGATCACAGAGAAAGACATCCTGCTCACGAATCTCATCGATTGATTCGTTTTTTTTGTCTTTTATCGCAATTTGTAGTTTGATTTTTAACGGTGCTGCGTATGATTTTCCTTTCCTAATGCACTCCTCAGGATTGTACTTAGGTGGGTCTATTTCATAATTGACAAATCTCAGCTCGCATCTGCCCTGTTGGTCCTCGATGGGAAAAAAATCCTGCAAAACAGCCTGTAGTCCGATATTTTTCCTTTTATTCTGCGGAACGCCTTTTTGTATGAAATTTGCGAATGATTCTCTCTGAACATCGAGGAGGTCAGGTATGGGCAAAGGTGCTTTTAATTTACCATAATTAATTCTTTCACCATTTGTCAATTTTACCTCCATGAAAATTATTCAAAGTCAGATAAATAGAAAGAAACATCTCAGGGGGAAAAAACCCCTGAGACACCTCTTGAAGAATATAAAAGCAACATCAAGCCATTCAATAAGGGATATTACCCGGTTTATTTTATCTCTATAACAGCTCCTGCTGCTTCTAACTGTTTTTTCATATCATCGGCTTCTTTCTTTGTAATGCCTTCTTTAATTTTTGCCGGAATACCTTCAACGAGATCTTTAGCTTCTTTCAGACCCAAGCCCGTTATAGCTCTGACTTCTTTGATTACCGGAATCTTTTTGTCTCCGTATTCTTTCAGGATAACATCAAATTCGGTTTTTTCCTCTTGCTCTTCCGCAGACTGAGCAGGCATTGAACCAGCGGCCATTTGGACAACCGGCGCAGCAGCGGACACTCCGAACACGGTTTCCATCTCTTTTATGAGCTCGGAAAGTTCCATTACTGTGAGCCCTTTAACTAGTTCCAATATTTGTTTGGTAGCCTCAGACATCTAATACCTCCCTATTCTGTTTTATTATTTTCTTTACTTTCTTTTATCGCAGTCATGACCCTGAGAAATCCAGACAGAATGTTGTTTCCCACTGCCATAAAACTTGATATTGGAGCCGCAAAAGTCCCCGTCAATTGACCGAGCAGGACTTCTTTGGGCGGAAGATCAGCTATCTTTTCAATCTCTTCTTTCGAAACCGATTTCCCCTCCAGAAAACCGCCTTTGATAATAGGAAAACCAACTTGTGAAAAGTTTTCTTTGATTATTTTCGCCGGTAATACTGGGTCTTGATAGCCTATTGCAATCGCAGTTGGTCCCGTCAGAATTTCTTCCATTCCAGAGAAACCGTTTTTTTCAAGAGCCAATTTCGTCATTGTATTTTTTACAACTTTAAAATGCAATCCGGCATCTCTGACTTTTTTTCTGAAAGACGTCATTTGAGCGACTGTCATTCCTTTATAATCGCTTATATATATAGCTTTCGCGTCTTTCATTTTTTGCATCAGTTCTTCAACTTGATTCATTTTTTCCTGTGTTGGCATTTTACGCTCCTTGCTTTTCAATATCAGCGGGAAGGTTGAATCACGTCCGCAGTGCTGATTTTCACACTCGGACCCATTGTAGGGCTGAGATAAACAGATTTTATAAAAGTTCCCTTTACTGAAGCCGGTTTACTTTTGACAAGTTCTCTTACAAATTCGTTGACGTTATCGAAAAGATTTTCCGTGGGGAAAGACATTTTCCCTACGGGGACATTGATATTTCCGGATTTGTCGTTCTTGAATTCTATTCTGCCTTTTTTAATTTCTTCGACAACTTCCTTGACATTCATGGTCACCGTTCCAAGTTTTGGATTAGGCATAAGGCCTCTTGGTCCGAGTATTTTTCCTATCATACCGACTTTTCCCATCATCTGTGGAACAGCGACGACAGCGTTAAAATCGAGCCAATTTTCTTTTTTGATCTTGTCAATATATTCATCTCCTCCGACGTAATCAGCACCAGCTTCCTGAGCTTCCTGTGCCTTGTCGCCGGTTGCGAAAACCAGCACCTTGACATTTTTGCCTGTCCCGTGCGGAAGAACTACGCTGCCTCTGACGAGTTGATCAGATTTTCTAGGGTCAATGCCTAATTTGATTGAAACTTCAAGAGTCTCGTCAAATTTTGCGTTGGCAAGATTTTTTACCTTCTCCATCCCTTCTTTGAGGAGATACTCCTGTTTAGAAGAGTGTTCTTTTATAAGATTTTCGTACCTTTTTCCGTGCTTCATTTCATCCTTCTTCCACTAATATTCCCATGCTTCTGGCAGTTCCTTTGACCATACTCATAGCTTTTTCAACAGAAGACGCGGTCATGTCTTGGTATTTCCTTTCGGCAATAACCCTGACTTCTTCTGATGATACGGTGGCGACTTTATTTTTATTGGGTTCGCCTGACCCTTTTGCAATTTTAGCGCTTTTTTTCAAAAGCACGGCAACAGGCGGAGCTTTGACCTCGAATGTAAACGTTTTATCCTTGAAAACCGTAATTACCGTAGGCAAAGGCAGAGGATCCTGACCTCCGGTTTTAGCATTGAAAGTCTTGATAAATTCCGGAATGTTCACCCCGGCTTGACCAAGCGCCGGACCCAAAGGGGGTGCGGGAGTAGCTTGCCCTGCGGGTATCTGAAGTTTGATTATCGCCTGTATTTGCTTCTTCTTTGCTTTTGCCATCGAAGTCCCCTTTTTTTATACTGGTTGAGCGTCGATAAAATCGACTTCGACCGGTGTAGATCTTCCGAATATAGTCACGACAACTTTTAATCTCTGTTTTTCCTCGTTGACATTTTCAACAACACCTATAAAATCCGAAAACGGACCGCTTACTATTTTAACGCTGTCGTTCACTGCAAAAGGAGCAGTGAGTTTGACAATCTTATCCCCTTCTTCCCTTAACTGTTTTAGTTCTCCTTCTTCGAGGCTTTTAAGGGGTATCGGATTTTTTCCGCCCAAGAAACTTATTACGTTGGGTAAATCCGTAATCCTGTTTAACACCTCTTTATCAGGTTTCATTCTAATGAAGATGTAACCTGGGTAAAGGTTTTTTGGCTTTACGACCCTTTTGGCTGATTTACTGCTTCTGACGACTTTTGAGCTCTTTTTTATCGGTGTGTAAATCTCGTGAATGAATTTTCCTAATTCCGCGTTTTCCCTGATAATCTCCGAGATCATTTTTTCCACTTTCTTTTCTGAACCCGAATAAACATGTACCGTGAACCATTTTACTTCCGAATCCACTATTTCAGGCTCTGAATTCTCGCTTTCCGTATTTCCGGAATCTTTGTCTTCCATGTTGTCTTTCAAGTCGTCAAAATTCATTTTATCTCACTACCAGACTTACAAGAGTTGTAAAAATCCTGTCGAAAATCCCGATAAACACCGCCAGTAAAATCGACACAAAAATCACCACCATTGTCGAATCCCATAGTTCCTGTCTGGATGGCCAAGATACTCTTCCAAGCTCCTGTTTCGATTCAAAAAGAAAATTTTTAATCTTTTTGATAAATTGCAAAATGGCCTTCATTTATCTTCCTTCCGACGATTTGTTTTTATCAGGCCTGGCAGGATTCGAACCTGCAACCACCGGATTTGGAGTCCGACGCTCTGCCAGTTAGAGCTACAGGCCTATTATTTCGTTTCCTTATGACTTACTCTTTTGTTGCAAAAAGGGCAGTACTTGACATACTCGACCCTGCCGGTATGTTTTTTCTTGTTCTTCTTAGTTGTGTAATTTCTTCTCTTGCATTCGTTGCAAGCGAGGACGATTATTTCTCTTGGCATTTTTAAAACCTTTCTTATTCCAATATTTCAGTGACAACACCCGCGCCCACGGTTTTTCCGCCTTCTCTGATGGCAAACCTCAAACCTTTCTCCATAGCAACTGTCGTCATCAAATTCACTTCC
>JAFGON010000044.1 GCA_016926475.1 candidate division WOR-3 bacterium
CGTGGTTCCACCACATGCTGAGACACCTTATGGGAGATTCTCTGTATTTCCCTGCAATGAGACAATATTATCAGACCTACAGGGGCGGAAACGCATCTTTGACTGAGCTCATGGCGGTCATGGAAACTTTCTATCAGGACAGCCTGGGATGGTTTTTTCATCAGTGGCTAGAAGAAACGGACTATCCTCTTTTGAGAGCTGGCTGGAAACACATAGGCAGCGACCTGTATATATTCGTTTTTCAGGTACAGACAAACGGTCCCGCATTCTTCAGGATACCCGTTGAATTCGGTGTATGGAAAGACGGCTCCATGACAGTAGCCGGTCCTTATTGGATGGAAGACACCTCTTTTCTCGAAGTTATGCTGACCGTAGAAAAACCCGATTCAGTAACCATAGATCCCCTGGTCAAGCTCTATCACAGGATAGACGGAGTGATTCCTTCAAACGGAGTCCTTCTCGTCGACGACGACGGAACAGGAAGTTCACAGGCTCAATATCTGACAGCTTTCAACGAACTCGAAGTGCCTGTACTTTTATGGAACGTAAACCAGGAAGGTTTGCCCTCCGACACCCTGCTATATGTATCAAAAGCGGTTTTTTGGGTAACGGGCACAAGGACTAACCCCTTGACACCCGACCGAAGAGACAAGATATCTTATGCGCTTACAAACGGAGTACCTGTCGCCGTATTTTCACCAAGGACTCCTTCTCAACTTCAGGGCACTGCGTTTTTATCCGACACTCTCGGCTTCACATATTCCGGAGGGACGACATCGGCTAATGTATTTGAAGGCGTGGGGGGAGATCCTGTCGGTAAAGGTCTTCAGTGGTACTCGATCCCCAGTCACAACAGCCCGACTCTGACTCCCGTGGCCGGAAACGGAACCGGTTGTGTATATTGGGACACAGCAGGTTATGGCATTGTCAGAAGCGATGATTTTCAGGCGGTGTTTTCTTCCATTGACCTTCAATACATTTACAACATGTCGGGATATTCCACAAAAAAGATTCTCATAGCCAATATACTGAATTACTTCGGTATAGCCACTCCGGTCGCTGTCGAAGAGATAATCTCGCCTCCGGTTTCGATTAACTCTTCAGGAATCACTGTAAGTTACCTGCCCGGAGGAAAAATTTTTTTGCACGCCGTATCGCCTGTCAGAACAGACCTTTCCGTCTACGACATAACGGGCAGGGAAGTGATGACGTGGAATTTTGATGGCGAATTCAACACCGAGTGGACGGGAAAAGATTATCGCGGTCAAATCTTGCCCGTCGGAAGATATTTCGCCGTCGTCAAAGAAACCGGAGTCCAAAAACAGATAATATTTCTGCAATAATCCAAATAACCGAAGAGCCGGAGAATACTTTCTCCGGCTCTCTTCAGACCAATTTATCTTAAAGATAAAAAACCGTCACAATCTCAAAAAACAGTAAACTTTCCCTCAGAAAGATTTAATCTCTTTGAAAGAATTTCAGAAAGCTCTTTTGCATTATGATCTTTTCCATCATTGCATTCCTCTTTCTTCACTTCGTGAAGATAAAATCTACTACGTTTCATTTTGTACCCAAAAAAATACCGACGATATTTTGTATTTACAATTCAAAAATTGGATACCGAGGTATTTGATATTTATCTATGTTGGAATAAGGAACCAATAATTTTTGGTAACTATATACAACAAGGCACCAACTTTGCAACTTACGAGCAAACAATTGAGCAAAAAGATTCAACAAAAAATTCCGAAGGCAAGGCACCAAGGATGTGGTTTCAGCAATATGCTTTTGACGAGTAAATAATTTAGGATAATTATAGTTATTTTATTGAAAGGAATTCCGTTGTTGACAATGACAGATATAGGATTCTATAATGTAAATATAAGAAAAGGGGACTAATGAGCATTAATTCCAGAATTATTAAAAATCACTTTATTTTTAAGCTAGAAGTATTTCCATGAGTTTATTAAATGAGTATATTTCAAAAGGCATTGATATAAAAATCCTTGAAGATGAATTATTAAAATTAATTAAAGAATATAATAAAGAAAGAAGCACTTATCTTTTTGTTTATATTTCAGCGATAAATAAACGGATTCCAGATATACCAATTTGCCAAGAAGATTATTATGTTATTGCTGATTTATTAAGAAACAAAACAATAAAAAAGTTAGATTTTTATATAGAAACACCTGGTGGCAGTGGAGAGGCCGCTGAAGAAATAGTGCGATTTTTAAGACAAAAAAGCGATGATATAACATTTGTAGTTTCTGGAGAAGCTAAAAGTGCTGGAACATTAATGGTACTATCCGGAAATGAAATTATGATGACACAGACAGGAAGTTTGGGGCCTATTGATGCTCAAATAAGAATTGGTCGAAGTTTTATTTCAGCTATGGATTATAAAGAATGGTTTGAAAATAAAATTACAGAAGCTAAACAAAACAATGTTTTGAATCCTGTTGATGCTACAATTATTGCTCAAATCTCACCGGGTGAAATAAAAAGTGTATATCAATCTTTAGATTTTGCTAAAGATTTAGTTACAGAATGGCTACCAAAATATAAATTTAAAGACTGGAAGTTTAC
>JAFGON010000045.1 GCA_016926475.1 candidate division WOR-3 bacterium
ACCGGCTCAAGATAAGCGAAAGAATCTATATCGGTCTGCTCCTGAAGTGCGTCCATTCTTCCTGGGGTAAAAGGCACGGTCACATTAATACCTGCTTTGCCTGCGGCTTTTTCAACTGCTGCACAGCCTCCGAGGACGATTAAATCGGCAAGCGATATTTTTTTCTTGCCGGTCTGCGATTTGTTGAACGCTTTTTGGATGGATTCCAGCTTTTTAAGTACTATCTGTAACTGAGAGGATTGATTGACTTCCCAGTCCTTCTGCGGAGCAAGCCTGATGCGCGCTCCGTTAGCGCCACCGCGTTTGTCTGACCCACGGAATGTCGAGGCTGAAGCCCACGCGGTTGCAACAAGTTCGGATACGGTGAGCCTTGAGGCGAGGATTTTTTCTTTGAGTGTTTTGACGTCTTTTGAAGTTACAAGCTTATGGTCGACCATGGGAATCGGATCCTGCCAGATAAGGTCTTCCTCGGGGACTTCAGGACCAAGGTAGCGGGACCGGGGACCCATGTCCCTGTGGGTCAGCTTAAACCATGCCCTTGCAAAAGCGTCGGTAAATTCAGCCGGATTCTCAAGATAATGCCTTGCTATCTTTTCATACACGGGATCAAATTTAAGGGAAAGGTCGGCGGTCGTCATCATAGGTCGGCTTTTTTTCGCAGGATCATGGGCGTCAACAACCATGTCTTCTTCCGCCACATCTTTTGCCAGCCACATATGAGCGCCGGCGGGGCTTTTTACAAGCTCCCAATCGTATTTCAACAAAACCTTGAGATAACCGGTATCCCATTTTGTCGGATTAGGTTTCCACGCCCCTTCAATGCCGCTTGTTATTGTATCGGGACCTTTCCCACTTTTATAACTGCTCATCCAACCCAGTCCCTGTGTTTCAATGGGAGCGGCTTCGGGTTCCGGCCCGACATGTTTAGCATCCCCGGCACCGTGGGTTTTACCGAAAGTATGCCCGCCTGCAACCAGCGCTACTGTCTCCTCATCGTTCATACCCATCCGCTTGAAAGTTTCCCTGACATCTATCGCTGATTTTATGGGCATCGGTTCTCCGTTCGGCCCTTCGGGATTGACGTATATCAATCCCATCTGCACAGCAGCCAGAGGATTTTCAAGTGTTCTGCCTTCGCTGTAACGTTTGTCATCGAGCCAAATATTTTCCTTGCCCCAATACACATCTTCTTCGGGCTGGAAGATGTCGGCACGGCCTCCTCCGAAACCGAATGTCTTGAATCCCATGGATTCCAAAGCACAATTGCCTGCTAAAATCATAAGGTCTGCCCAGGATATTTTTCTGCCGTATTTTTTCTTAATAGGCCAAAGCAGACGTCTGGCTTTATCAAGATTGGCGTTGTCAGGCCAACTGTTTAGCGGAGCAAACCGCTGATTGCCCGTCCCTCCGCCGCCGCGGCCGTCGGAAGTTCTGTAAGTGCCTGCGCTGTGCCAGGCCATGCGGATCATAAGTCCGCCGTAATGCCCCCAGTCAGCGGGCCACCATTCCTGAGAGTCGGTCATGAGTTTACAAAGGTCTTTTTTAAGGTCTTTTAGGTCGAGTTTCTCGAATTCCTCTTTGTAGTTGAAAGAGGGACCCATGGGATTTGATGACGGACAATGCTGATGAAGAATGCTGATGTCCAGCTGATTAGGCCACCAGTCTTTGTTTCTTATCCCTCTACCCATTGGAGATTTTTCCGGAGCGTCCATAGTATTACCTCCTGTTTATTAATCCTGCGCCAAACCCATAGGGGCATCTTCAAATATATTTTCCGATGCGTTTAATGATTTTTTTGTATCAGGAATTTTACAGAAATTTTGCCGGGAAATTGTTTTTGAAAAAAAACAGGTCTCGTGGACAGGTCTACGCATATCCCCTTCAGTAAGATTTTTGACTAAATCCCTGCTAATATATATTCTGTTTTTATTTAGATTACAAATGATATTTTTGTCTGAAAATCAGCTCCAATATCTAATTTCGAGATCACTGTTACTTAAAAACCCAGAGCTCAAAACGAAAAGATTGATATTGTTTTTCTCAATTTTTGTCTTTTCATTGACTAAATCTATTTTAATACAACGACGCAACTCTATATCTTCGAACGATAAATCGGTGATATTTAAGAAATGCCGAAAACATATAAAATCTTCACGCAAATGAATTATACAATAAATTAAAACAAATTTTATTTGTGGTTGGGTTGATATCTATTCTAAAGTTGATGCATTTATTATTCTATCTGATTATCAGGAAGCTGTAGAACATTTGAGGTTTCCATTTCCTTTCCTGCAATTCCTTTTATTGCGCCGAACAGAGCAGAAACATTCTCTTGAACTGCCCAAATTTGTTTTTCTCTTAGAGCCCAAATTTTATACATAGCTTTTTTCTCTGAATTCAGCTGTACAACCATATCATCATAGTTCTCAACTATTCTTTTGATGTTTTGAACGAACTCATTGCTTGTCAAATAAGTGTAAAGAAGCTCCATTTTATCCCCTTTGTTTTCTTGGGATATTTTTACGGACTGTGTTTTTATCAACATTTCTCTCAGAACAAATGAAAGACCCCGAACTTCGTGAAAGCCGCAGATCCAAACTCCGTTTCTTTCGCCGAATCTGTCCATATCGCCCGGCATTGCCTCTGTGACTAAAACTGCCAGGTCAGCTTTGCATGTAACTTGATCCTGCTTCAATTTATCAATCCAATCATTGGAATAGTTTTTGGTTCTTTTGCTCTCATAGACAATAGAGCCGCATTCCTGCTGTATTGAATTGATTACTGTTTGAATGCAGTCCGCCCCGCGAACTCCTTTTGGAACTTCCTGGATTTTATCAAAGGGATACGTCTTTGAAAGCAAATCTTCAATTGCAAGTTCTTGAACCTCACCCTGTAATTGCATTGAACCTTGTTCTGCCTTGCGCTTCATTTCTTCAGCGAGTTTTTTATTGTCTTCGATTTGCTTTAGGAGTTTGATTTTTTCCAATTCAAAACTCTCCCGCTCTTTTGCCCGTGCTTTGTCTTCTATTTCCTTTTGTTTTTCAAGGATCTGCTTTTCGACTTGGAGATATAGATCTTCTTGTTTTTCCTTTAGTTCTGCTTCTTGTCTCATCAATGCGACTTCTTTTTCCCGAAGAGTTTTGTTTTCAGATTTTCGTTTTTCATTTTCTTCTTTTAGAGATTTAATTGTCTCTTCGTAGCTTTCAGAAGTAAGTTTTTCAATTTTCTTGCTTTCAATTTCCAAAGCTTTGGAAAGCTCTTTCTTTAACAATTCTTCCTGCTTTTCTTTTTGTTCAGCTACAATATTCCGTTCTTCTTCAAGTTTCTTTTTTTCCGCGTTGAATTTTTCAATTTGCTCGGCCACTTTTCGCTCATACTCCGACTTGAAATGAGCTTCAAGTTTTCCTGATATCGCTTCTTCAACATCAAAGCTGTGTCCGCAATTTGGGCAGGTTATTTTATCTTTCATATATTGCCTCTTGAAAATTCATGTCAATGCCTCCGATTTGAGAGGTTATTTACCGAATTTCTAACAAATGCAGGTCTCACAACGCATTATTCCGAATCAAGTAAAGAATCATCGCCTCTTATACTTTTAATAATATCATTCATTTATCTTTTGTAAGCATCTTTCCTGGGACCGATTCTCAGAATGATTACTTCATCATCTGATATTACGAACATAACTCTGAAATTTCCATTCAGCGACACAGAAGGCGTTTTCTGAATTTGTTCTGTCATACTTCGCTTGGGTCAATGGAAACCTCTATCGCTCCTGCAGTTATAGCGATTTTCTGGATATCGCCGGTCGCAATAGTGAGGTTGGACGACAATTTGACTGCAAAAGGTGGAATCCGAGTCCCAGCAGGCAGACGGATCGTCTCTTTATCGAAGAGTATCTCGCTCTGTTCAGGATTTTCCATCAATTCTACAAGGTACGGTACTCCCGGACGGCATAGCCAAACAACACCATACTTGCGGGTTAGCAGTGAAATCGGATGCAGTAGCAATCCCAGTATAGAACACCTGGAAACTTCCTTCTCAATGTCACCGCAAACGCATCCAATGTGATGAAGACCCGGCCCTCGCTTCTCCAAAGCTCTTGAATAAGGTCCGTCCGCTATTGCCTGGATTAGCAACAACGCCGGTACATTTTCACCGCCAAATGTTACGTATCGCTCTCTCGTTCCCTCCGCGGGTTGTTCTTCAGGGGCATGAAGAATGCATGCCGGTGGTAACGATTTTGAAACGGATTCAAGATTTCGCACAAGAATCGCAATATGGTTTGTTTGCATCATCTCATCATCCCCTCCAGCGTCCCGTTAAAGTGGCTCAATTTCAAAATACCATTTTTTAGCTCGATTTATCATAACTATTTACATGAGGTTTTATACATTATTTGATTGAAAATTACTTTATATGAATATTAATTTTTCTTTTACAATATTTAAACTTTCATTTTTTTCTCTATCAATATGAATTCCTTTCATACCTATGGCTTTAGCAGCCTCAACATTTATAATTTTATTATCAATAAATAAGCATTCACTGGCTTCAGAATTTATTTTTTCTAAAGCTTTTTCATAAATTGATTTTTCTGGTTTTGCTTTTCCAATAAATGCTGAGATTATGATAGTATCAAAATATTTTCTTATATCCAGTTTATCAAAAATCCAATCTAAACTTGGGTACGCGTTGGATATTACTCCTAATTTATAATGTTTTGATATACTATCTAAAACATCGATTACTTCTGGATATAAAGTGCAATGATTTGCATAATGAGTAAGGTAAAATAGCTTTTCACTTAAATAAACATCAGAAACATTAATTTCTTTTGCAATAACAGAATAATAATTTAAAAATAGTTCTTTTTCTTCATCCCAATTATTTATCCATCTTCCACTCTCATTAAAAACAGAAAAGAATTCATTTCCTTTTTTTAATGCGCTATCAATAATATCCTTGTTTAATCTCATTGATCTTAGGATTGCTTTTATTCTCTCGTCCCTGGGAATTCCGGCCGTAAATAAAATTCCACCTGCGTCAAACATTATCACTTTTATTTCACTTTTTAAGCTCAAGCAATCCTCCCCCAGCGGAGATGTGATTTATTTTTTCTTTCTTTTTTATAATATTCGTCGGCTTTTTCCTTGTCATTTAGCTTCAAATATAAATCTCTAATTTCCTGATAGATAAAATCACTGGTAACTCCGTATTTTTCAGAAATCAAAAATGCATCCAATGATTCGGTATATCTTTGCTCGTCTCGCAATATATATCCCAAATCTTCGGCAGCACTTGTTTTATTTTCCGAAATTTTCAAACCTTGTTTTAGAATATCTATCCCAACGCCAGGATTTTTCTTTGAATAATATATGTTATAATCGCCGTAAGCGTCACTTGCTATTGCAGGTATCACTTCGCTGTCGACGAGTGAATAAATCTCTTTATATTCAAATCCTCTATCTGATTTATATATAACATAATCTATAATCCTTTCGGGAAGTGATATATTTACCAAACAATCTGAAACATTATTATGTGAATCAATCATTTTTACTCTTGCAATACACTGAATCTCAGCGTTAGGAATCAATTTATCTGTCATGGCTGTAATTTCCCAGTCGAGCGGACTTTCTGAATTATTCTTAACAACCTTAAACAGAAAAATGTCTGTGTGTTTAGAAACTACATCAATAATTTTCATCTCTTGGCTCTCGGTTTTATATGAAATTAATAAGCATTTAATAACATGTTAGTGGTTTTTTTGCATGAGCCACTGGGATTAATTGGATTTTCCGCTTTATGCAATTTTCAGAAAATCCTCTTCTTCATGAAAACCGCCATTTCGTGTTTTTCCAAATCATCGTTTGTATAGAACGATATATCAATTCCCTCTATCCTGTAGCCATTCTTTTTATAGAAATCTATTGCTACGCCGTTACTCGTCTGTGTTTCAAGGTTTATTAATCTAAAGCCCTTTTCCCTCGCAATTTTATCTATTTCTTTCATCAAATAAGTACCCAAACCTTTTCCTCTTTCTTTCCGGATTATTTCTATTGATTCAATATAAAGAGTATTGTTCCAATCCCGTCTTTCAAGCAGAAAATGACCAACTGGGAAATCATCTTTAAATAAAGTATATGACAATTCCTGATCTATTATTTCAGTGAGCCTGTCTTTCTCATCATCTGTTCTGATCCATTTTTTGATGAATGGTTTCTGATTCGTTTGTCTTGTCAAGATGAACTTGGTCCGGTCCTCTTCATCAGTGTAGTCGACTCTATATCTGATGTCAGAGACATATCCTGATTCGGGTAAAAGATCGAGATCACAATATATTTCGATTCTCTTTAATCTCAACATACTAACCTCACAAGTTTTTCAGAGAATTAACGGTGCTGTCTTTATCCCAAACACACTCGGACATCTTTTTCTACATTCAAAGCATTTTTTTATCGTATATCCTTTTTCAGTCTTGAAATTTGAAATTGGTCTGCATTCCTTTTGAATAACTGTTTCTCCTGTCAATGCCTTTTGAGGGCAAATATCCAGACAAATCCTGCAATTCGGGGGGCAAACTTCATAATCCGCCATTGGGTTCGATTCATATCTCACAGAAGTCAATAATGCGCCGATTTGAATCATATTTCCATAATCCTTGTTTATCAACAGATTATTTTTTCCAAGTTTTCCCAATCCTGCCAAATATCCGACATGCCTGAGCGATAATATCGCACGGCCTTCCTGTTTTTTATTGTCCCAATACAAATATGGGTCATCAGTCGGTATCAAAACGTTTTTTACACCCAATTTGTCAAGTTCGGTAGAAATGTCATACGTTATCGTATCCATTTTCTGCATGGCCAAAGTATTCGTATGAGAAAAGGGCACGGGATTTTCCGCGAATAAAGATTCTTTGGGCAGTCGAATCGCAAAAGCAATTACTGTCTCGGTCTTTGAATAAATGTCCTTGGGATGAAATCCTTTGGGCGCATTTTCGAACCTGTCCACAGATGCGACTCCAAATAAATCAACACCTTGTCTAAATGCAATCTCTTTTATTCTGTCTTTTGTGATCATGGTTCAATTTTCCGATTTTGTTTTTTCTGCCATGCACCCTGCCGTTCGCGGATATTTAAAGTTGCGAACGAAATAGTGAGGGCGCAATTCGATATCAATCTATATGATAGATTTTCCTTATTTCTTAAATAAAACACATTCACTGTTTAACTGCTCTGGTCGCAATGTACGAAGGGATGAATTTTGAAAGAATGCCCTCATTATGATAATCTTCATAAAATCCGTTAACTACAAATCCCGCTTTTATCTGCCCGCCGATCTGGTCATCAAGCGTATGACTGAATTCAAGCGCATATCCTTTTTCAAAATAAATTTTCTTCTCTTCATCTGTTAACTCCTGCGCAGAACTGTATGGAATCTTGTGTTTGACTTCAAGAACATCTTGTTCCATTTTCTCTGAATCAAAAAGATATACAAGAGGATTCGCAAAACCGGATAAAAGGATTCCGTTTCTCTTCAATACACGATATGTTTCCATCCAAACCGGCAATATGTCCGGCACAAATGAATTTGAAACCGGATGGAAAATTAAGTCAAACATTTCATTTTCAAAACATGATAAATCAGCCATGTCTCCTTCGACTGTTTTAATTTTCAATGAATCTCGTTCGGCGACGTATTGGTCCTGCATTAATTGCTTGGGAGAATTGTCAAAAACAGTCACATCGGCGCCAAGAGCAGAAAATAAAGGCCCCTGCTGTCCTCCGCCAGACGCCAGACATAAAACTTTCAAGCCCCTCAAGTCCCGAGACCATTCTTTCGGAACCGGTTTTAAAGGCGTTAAAAATATTTTCCAGTTGCCTTTTTTTGCTTCTTCGATTATTTCCCTGCTCACAGGGACAGTCCATTCGTCGCCCGAATCCACAGCCTTATTCCAAGCATATTTATTATGCATTAAAATATCGTTATAAATTCTTTCTTTTCCCATAATAATCACTCTTTCATTTTATTTGCCGGTGAACGCCGCGTACTTGGAATGGAACGTTTTTCAATATTATGCAATTGCTTTTGGTATATCTTCCAACTCTTTTTTTAGCCGCTTCTTTTCTTTTCGCAGATCATACTCATCCTGGATACCTAACCAGAATTCAGCAGAATTTCCAAAATATTTGGATAATCTTAATGCTGTGTCTGCTGTAATTCTTCGTTTTGCCTTTAATATTTGCGATACTCTCGTTGCCGGTATATGAGTATCTTTTGCAAGTTTATAAGCACTGATATTTAAAGGAGAAAGAAATTCTTCAAATAAAATTTCTCCGGGTGTTACATCAGGTATTTTATTCATAATTCCTCCTAATGATAATCTATAATTTCAACTTCTGATGCAATTCCATTTTTCCAGTTAAAACATATCCGCCATTGATTGTTAATCCGTATACTGTATTGACCCATCCTTTTTCCAGATAATATTTCAAGTTTATTACCTACTGGGATTCTTAAATCATTTAAATCTTTTGAACGGTGCAAGATAATTAACTTTCTATATCCAATTTTCTGGATATTTATAGGAAATCGCTTAGAATATTTCTGGTTCCAAATTTTTTCCGTTTCTTTATCTTTAAACGATCTAATCACAATTAAGTTTAACGCATTGCGTTAATAACGTCAAGCGTCAATATATAGGATTGCTATAAAATAATTGTCCCATAACCCTCGGATATCTCAGAAGAATATTACTTCAGTATTTTTAACCATTTCGTTGTTGAAATTTCTTAAATTCATTATTTAAAATCTGAATGAAAGAGATATCAACAACGGTTAAGAGAATATAAACGAACCGCGAATACGATTTTTGAATCTAAGATTCAAAATATCGTCGATATTTTTTTGATTAAAAAACTGTAGTACAATAAATACCTTAACCGCTAATGGACACGAATAAACGCGGACACAATTAATTGCAATCATCATAATTGACCAAATAAAAGATATTTACGATAAGCTGTAATTAAAAATATTATAAAGGATTGAATATTGCCCTTTCCAGGAAGAAGGGAAGAATATGACCTCGAACCGATTGACAGATCATTTTCAATTTTTTTGAACAACTCTTTATCCACCATTTTTTTTTACAATAATTTTTTGCTTTTATTCGTAGCAAAAACTTCTCTTATTTGATAATTGTTAATTACTAGTTGTTGATTGATAATTGTTAAGGAGGAAATGTGAAAACTTTTCAAGTTATTGCTTTTTTTCTCCTGATTAGTGCTAATCAGTTGTTTCTTCAAAACCCGGACACTCTTTGGCTAAAGCATTACGGCGGGCCGCTGGGCGATTACGGAAATTCAATAGCACTGACGAATGACGGAGGTTTCGTTCTGGCAGGTTTTACTTTTTCTTATACTCCGAGTTTTTGTGACGCCTGGATTCTGAGGTTCGACAGTTCAGGAGAATTGTCATGGGACTCGACCTACGGCTACGAATCCTACGATTACCCTGACGACATAATCCAGACATTTGACGGTGGATTCGCATTCGCTGGGACAAGCTGTCCGCCGGCAAATTATTACGGTGATTTCTACATTGCAAAAATTTCCGGCGATGGCAACTTTCTCTGGGATCTTAGAATCGGCGACAGCCAGTGGGAGGAAGGCGCATCAGCTCTCCTTGAAACTCAGGACAGCGAAATTGTAGCGGTTGGATTTACGTATTTTCAGACAGCGGGATTGTGCGACGCCTGGCTCGTCAGGATCGACAATGACGGCAACCTTCTCTGGGACTCCACTTACGGCGGATCAGGTTCGGAACTGCCGACTTGCATGGTTCAGAGCAACAGCGGAGATTTCGTAATTGCGGGACACAAGAAGCTGACAAGTTCATCCAATTCTATGGGTTGGTTTCTAATCATTGACCGGTACGGTGTCGTAACACACGAAAAAACATTTCCGGGAGCCCAAAGCGCCTGGTTTGAAAACATAACCAGGACTCAAGACGGCTGTTACATTCTGGCCGGGACAATGGTTTCATCCACCAACGGCAAATTCGACGGATGGATAGTAAAAGTTGACTCTCAGGGCAACGAGATGTGGAGCAAAGTACTGGGCGGTCCGGAGAGCGACGACTTCTGGAGCGTTGAAGAACTGCCCGGCGGCGATCTTCTTTTGACGGGGACCACATCTTCTTATCCTGCGAATTCAGCCGACGTCTGGATCGTCAGGACTGACAGCGCGGGAAATCAGATTTGGTCCTATTCCTTCGGAGGCGCCGAAATCGACGAGGGTCACGACATCAAGGCCGTCACTTCAAGCATATTTTTAGTGACGGGGTCGTCCGAGACGTTCTGCAACGGAATATCCGATCTGATAGTCGCTAAAATAACCGACGCGGTGACGATTGTCGAGGAAAATCCTTTACACGTTTTCTCACCGGAATTTCTGACCGTCTCTCCCAATCCTTTCAGAGGGTCGGCTCAAATAGAGTTTTTTCTTAGAAATGAAGATGAAGTCCAGGTTTCAGTTCTGGACCTATCCGGGAGAATTGTTAAAATCATTTCAGATTGTACCTTGGGAAGCGGATCTTTATATTTTTCCTGGGACGGCACAGACGAAACCGGAATGCCCGTCCATTCAGGGATTTATTTTTTGAACGTCATGACAGAAGAAAGCGCTGTGAGTGAGGAATTGATACTTATCAGATAAATTATTTATTCGAATGCAGAGCCAGTTTATTGGTACAACTGTGAATAATGCTTGACGAGAGCTTGATATTTTTTATTCTCCGTATTTGACCAGTATTTTATTTGTGCTCAATTCCACTTCTATGAATATCTCTCCCCCGCTTCCAATAATTTCTTTTGAAGGATCTTGAGGCAAAAGAGAGACGGGCTTATATGTAGTCCTCCAAACATACATCCCGTCTCTGTACAATTGCTCCACTCCAATGAGTTTGTAATCCCATGGCTCGGGAGTTAATTCCTTCAGCTTTTCGAGACTTAATGAAACCGCCTTATTGTGATCCTCGGTTATGCTCTGGACCGAACCGGTCCCATGTGTGTCCACTTTTCAAGTAGAAAAAGAACATGAAGAAAAAGATAATACAAAAAATAAAATTAACACAGTTCCATAAATTGCTTTCAATTTGACCTCCCAAGTAAAAAGTTCCCGCAATTAAACAATTCATAAATTATTTTACTTGAGATTATAAGATAAAATTCAATTTTTATACATGGTCCGCACAGAATTTTCGTGCGTTTTTTATATATCTTATCTATAACAGACCTCCCGGTGCTGTCACTTTTCTAAAAATTTGCTAAAAATCATCTTAGGACTGATATTTTTTCTGATCTCACTTCGCCCTGGGATTGTATTCTGACGTAATACATTCCGTTTTGAACTTCTTTCCCTTCGGTGTCCTTTCCATCCCAGTTCAGGCAATAATTTCCCTCATCGAGATAACTTTCAGCGAGAGTGATAATTTTCTGTCCAGCGAGGTTGAAAATCTCAACTGTAGTTCTTCCGCCGGATAAAATCCCGAAAGATATCGCCAAGAAGTGTGACATAGGATTGGGGTAAACTGAATAAATAATGGGCGAAAATAAATCTTCTGTCTCTTCAACTCCTGTAGATGGAACCCACTTTGCGATAAAATCAGCGTTGGGGTTACCTCCGGCGTCCGTGAAAGCTCCACCGACGTAAATATCAGTTCCTGAAACGGCTATACTTAAAACATAATAATTCAAACCGCTCCCCAACGCCTCCCATGAAGACCCGTTCCATTTTGCGATATAGTGGGCGTTTGGCACTCCCCCAGCGTTCGTGAAGATTCCTCCTACAAGTAAATCCGTACCGACCGCTTCCATATCGAAAACATAATTGTTCAGTCCGCCTCCTACCGATTGCCAGTTTTCCCCATCCCATCTGGCTATGTGGTCAGCGTCAGGATTGCCTCCGGCGTCTGTAAAATAACCGCCTATGTAAAGGATTGAGTCCCAAAAAACCATTTTACTAACAAAACTGTCTATAGGATTTCCTACAGTTTCCCATAAAGAACCGTTCCATCTCGCTATATAATCGGCATCGGGATTGCCCCCGGCGTTAGAAAATGTCCCGCATGCATATACATCCGAGCCAGAAATGATTATATCTAAAACCAAACCATTCAAACCAGATCCAAGCGCTTCCCAAGAGGAACCGTTCCATTTTGCGATGTTATCAGCGTTGGGATTTCCTCCGGCGTTCGTAAATTCACCTCCGGCATAGATATCCGAACCTGAAATTGCTATTGCCCACACTACTCCATTCAATCCTGTCCCGAGTGCTTCCCACGAAGATCCGTTCCATTTGGCTATGCAGTCAGCGTTGGGATTTCCTCCGGCGTTTGTGAAAACTCCGCCGACATAAACGCCGGTGCCTGAAACTTTTATCTCTACGGCATAAGAGTTAAGACTTGTCAGGGGAGACCAGGAAGTTCCATTCCAACTTGCAATATAATCTGCGGCAGGATAACCTCCGGCATTTGTAAACATACCACCTGCGTATAAGGTCGTGTTCATAAAATCCAAGGCATAGACGGTGGTGTCCAACCCTGTACCCAGCGCTTCCCATGTTCCATCAACCTGGGGTGAATAAAGAAGCGTCTCACTGTTTATAGCGCTGGAAACAGTCGGATTTGTAAAGAAAGACAGAACTGCTATTACAAAAGTGCAGGTTCCCATTTTAAACTCCTTTTTTTTAAACAAAAATAGTAATCCTATGGCGTTAAAAAAACATTAAATGCCTCATTTTAGTCCCGCTTTTTTTCATTTCTGCTGCCAAAAACCGCACTCCTTGTAATATTTTTCGGAAGTAACTAAACAAACAAAAGCAAGCTGACTGCCATTACTACCATTCCGGCAATCAGCCCTCCTATGGCAAGATGGTGTTCGCCGTACTCCTCAGCTGTCGGCAAGAGTTCGTCCAGCGAGATATAGACCATAATACCCGCGACCGACGCGAAAACGAATCCGAAAGTCGCTTCGGTAAAAAAAGATCGAAGAAGAAAATACCCGATCAGAGCGCCGACAGGTTCTGCCAGTCCCGATAAAAATGAAAGCGTAAACGCCTTTTTTCTGCTTTTTGTTGCAAAGTAGATAGGAGCAGATACAGACAATCCTTCCGGAATGTTGTGAATGGCTATCGCAACGGCTATGCTGACGCCCAGTGAGGGATCGGCCAATCCGCTCATGAAAGTAGCAAGTCCCTCTGGAAAGTTGTGAACGCTGATTACGAGAGCGGAAAACATTCCCATTCTCATCAGTTTTTTCCTGTCCTTCTCGGAAGATTTTTTAATTTTTTCTGCGACGTTCAACTCGTGCGGATTCTCGTAAAACGGTATTATTTTATCAATCAGCGCAATGACTAATATGCCCGTGAAAAATGCCACGACGGTCCATACATAACCGGGTTTTTCGCCAAGAGCTGTGGTTAGCGAATCCCTAGCCTTTGCAAATATCTCTACAAGCGAGACGTAAATCATGACTCCGGCGGAAAAACCGAGAGAAACAGTCAATACTTTTGGATTGAATTTTTTCGACAACAGCCCGATAAAGCTTCCTATACCGGTCGAAAGCCCCGCGAAAAGGGTCAGGGCAAAGGCGAAGATGAAATTTTCGGTCATGAATAGATGATCCTAAATTTCTACATAACAGTTAATCCGTCTTTCGTCGTCATTATTTCAGTTAATTATCTTTTATTCTCTGTCACTTTTCAACATATACTACTCGGATATATTTTCAAAACTAACTTATTTATTTTTCAAGCAACATTGTTAAGCCAATAATATTTACTGTCAGTCCAGAAAACGAAATATTGGACGACTTCCTGGGAAATCGGTAAAATAAATTTCTTATGAAAATATCAGTTAAACCTTTGGACAAAAATACCTGGCCTGATCTCGAAACCCTTTTCATGTCAGGAGGATGCTCCGCCGCACGGACCTGCTGGTGCATGTATTACAGGAAATCCGGCAAGGTCGATTTACCCCATGGCGTGAAGATGAGCGATTACAACAAGCGGCAGTTGAAAAAACTAGCCCAAAAGGGACCGCCTCCCGGACTTATCGGCTTTTCCGGCAAAAAACCTGTGGGCTGGGTTTCTCTGGGGCCGAGGGAAGATTTTCCAAAACTCCAGAAATCACCCGTCATGAAACCCGTCGATGAAAAAAAAGTATGGTCAATCGTCTGTTTTGTCGTTCCAAAAGAATTTCGAAACAAGGGAGTCGCAACCGAGATGCTCAACGCCGCAGTTAAATACGCGAAGAAAATGGGGGCATCCATTGTCGAAGCTTATCCTGTTGACAAAAATAAAAGGGGAAACGACGAATGGTTCTGGTTCGGAGCGAAATCAATGTACGATGGGGCTGGTTTTTACGAAGTTGCACGCAGATGCAAAGAAAGACCTATTGTGCGTTTAGATCTCAGGATTAAAAAATATACAATAAAACAGACATCTAAAGGAGAACAATGAACGCGTTTAAAACACTGAGCTATTTTGTTTTTATTCTTGTGCTGAGCTATGTGATCAACCTCACCGTCACATTTCTGTACAACTTGATATCACACGGAGTCACGGTTTTTGAGTGGGAAAAATCAATACCATTCTCGATCGTCCTGAGCATTGTTCTCACCGTCCTGAGGATATTACAAAACAGAAAAAACCCGCAGTAATAATCATCTTTTTTTTGTGGGGTAATTTTCCCGGGCGAACCTGTAAGCTTCGGGAGTGTCTATGTCTATCCAGGATTCGCCTTCTTCCATAAATACGGCATCCATGTTTTTTTGTTCTATAAGTTTCTGGATTCCCGCACTTATTGATTCATTTCCTCTGTTTACCTGAAAAGCCATGGCGTCAAAAAAACTTTTCGCCAATCTGAAGACGCCGC
Organism: candidate division WOR-3 bacterium; assembly: GCA_016926475.1. Classification (NCBI taxonomy): domain Bacteria; kingdom Pseudomonadati; phylum Caldifarciminota; species Caldifarciminota bacterium. The sequence continues at coordinate 14,944 of JAFGON010000045.1, forward strand.
AGTCCAAGCAGTTGTAATTTTTAATTTCTTTTCCTATATCGATGATTCTATTCTTCTCGGTCAGCACTTTTGTCGCGTCGTCTATGTCGAAGTTTTTGTCAACTTTTTTATCTACTAGTAAAAGGTTTTTATTACAGTCTGAATTTACGACCCGGCTTATTGCCCACGGATCGACTATGTGATCCGACATGCTTAAAATGAAATTTTCTTCACCGACGGCTTCTTTGGCCTTGAGAACTGATATTCCGTTTCCCCTGTTGAATTCGTCGTTGATAACTGTCGTCGATTTAAAACCGAAGGATTTATTGTTTTCAATATAGTCAACAATCATTTCAGACTTAAATCCGAGGACGAAAACAAATTCCCGTGCGCCGGCACAGGCAATGTTGTGCATAATTGTAGATAAAATAGTGCCTTTTCCAAAAGGAAGGAGAGTCTTCGGTGTCTTGTTTGTCTCAGGCCATAGGCGACTGCTGTTTCCCGCCGCTATTATGACGGCCTTCATATTTTCACCGCATTACTTGGGAATATTCTCATGTCCGCCTTCCTGGAAAAGTTGTTCCATTTTTATAACAAATCGTTCCGAGGCTTTTCCGTCGAGTTTATAGAAAAGTTTTTGCCTGTATTCGTCCGCCAGTTGTTTCATCTCCTTTGTAGGATCGAGCGCTCTTTCTATGGCTGAACATATATCTTTACCTCTGTCGACGTGGACGAAAGCACCTTTCAGAAACTCGCGATTGTCAATCTCGAGAAGAGGTTCGCCGTCGGAATGGTTGAGGCGTTCGCACGGCAGGTCGTAGACAATGCCGAATTTATTGAGGGCGAGAAAATCGAAAACAGTGCTCGATGCCTCGCTTATGAGAGTGTCTGCAACAGCGTAAAAAGGAACTATGCTGTAGGATTCAAACGGCAGTAAAACCGCGTGGCTGTACTTTTTTACACGGTCCTCGTAAATCCTGTGCTGTTTGTGCGGGGCGTATTTTCCCATCCAGCTGTAGGGGTGAAGTTTGACAATCAGGTTGTAATCACGGGTCTGATCAAAAAGATCGTCTTTTAAATAATACAGGGACGTCGGTTTGTAAGTAGGCGCGTAGACAACGGTTTTTTTTGACGGGTCAAGTCCCAAATCTTTAAGAATCTTTTCCCTGTCGCTGAATTTACCCTGAAAATAATAATCTAATTTGGGAAGGCCGACGAGATGGATCTCGTTTTTACCAAGGCGCCCGGAATTTCGGAGTGAATCGACTCTGTGTTGCCCTTCGACGAATATCTGGTACTTTTGGTCTGACACTTTTGCCAATTCTCTGTAGAGAATATTCTTTATGCCGGTTCCGTGGTTTAAAAAACAGAGTATTGTTTTTCCGTAATCGGGTGCGTTTTTGAGCGTGTCGCCCGTAATGATTATGTCAAAACCTTTTGTCTCCCCGGTGAATCTGTAACCGCGTTCTTTCCATTCTTCAATGATCGGCTGTTGATATGGGACATCGAAAAGGAAGAACTTGCGCTTTTTTTCCATGTCGAGAGTAAAAAAAACGTCGTATTTATTGTTGTCTATGAGCAGATCGATGACGGGATCGAAAGCCGCCTTGTGGTAGGCATAACCTATTTTAAATAACAATTTTATTTTTGGCATTTTTCTGTTCAATTTCGTCGTGAATCATAGCAATTAGAATATATATGGATTAGTTTTATCAAAAATATAGAAAAAATGCTAAATGTTTTGATACTGGTTTCAAATCTCTTCAATCATAATAAAATCATCTGAGTGTTTTTTGACAACTGCAATATCCGGTTGTAATATCTGATCAAAGGAGACTTGAATGCTCAAAATATTTTTTATTTGTTTTATGATGACTTCCGGAACTTTTTTGACCGGACAGCCTTTTTCATACGAATTTTCATTCGATGAAATTCACTGGGAATTCAAAAAAGCCGACGTAATAGAAACCCAGACCAGCACATTAGTCGAAGAAGGCGAGAATTACCTGTTTTACGAAACTACCTTGTTGGGTGAGAAAGTGACTTCGTCTTATTTTTTCGATACCGACGGCAAACTGAAGTCTTTCGATTACATTTTTGTAGATCAGTTCGACGATCAGACATACAAAAATATGTACGACAACCTTAAAAATATGCTCACAGAAAAATACGGTCCGATTCATTCTGAAGATATTCAACCTGCAAATGGATTGTACAGTATAGACAACTGGGAAGAATTGATGGAAGCTGTTTCCACGGATCATGCATTTATAAATGCCGTATGGATATCCGAAGAACATCAAATGATTTGTTATCTGTCCATCGTTCACTACGAAAACTCCAAAAAGTTTTTTTGTCTGGAATTTATCCGATATGACCCATTTGACGGAATCTTTGAATAAAATACTTTGGCAAAATTTCAACTTGAAAATACCGATTTGAGAATTTTTCAAAAAACATGAGAGTGAATAGAATACTTTTTATCTTTTTGTTTATTAGCGCTCTTTTGACGCTTAGTTTCAGATGCAATTCAAAAACAAATGATTTGGACAATAGGATCGAATCCTTAATTAAGATTCGGCAAATAAACGAAAAAACCGTCCTTGTCACATTCGGCGGAGACGCAATCACCGCGATAAACACACGAAAAGGAATAGTTGTAATTGATGCCGGAATATCGACAAGCCTTACATCAAGATACAAAACAGTCATCGAAGATCAATTCGGAAACAGTAATTTTGCTCTTTTGATAAACACTCACGGTCACAACGACCACTGCGGTGGAAACGGAGTTTTTACCGGTGCAACCGTTATCGCGCACAGGAACGCCGAAGAGGAGATGTCTCAACGGTATAAAAACCGTGATAAAACAATTTCACGGTTGCAAAGCATCATAGAATCATTCGACTCCGTTATGTCTCCCCTTGTGAAAGAAACAGAAGACTGGAACAGAGAGTTTGCCGACAAAATGCGCTATCAGAGCGCTCTTGAGGATGTATTAAACAACGTAGAAATCAAAGCTCCAGACACGACTTTCTACGACACGATGTCAATAGACATGGGAGACGTCAGATTCGATTTGTTTTATTTCGGCAAATGTCATTCACAAAGCGATATATATATCCATGTTCCGAAGTTCAAGATACTCTTCACAGGCGACCTTTTTTTCAAAGGAGGCCGGCTGAGCTTACGGGACACATTAATGACCGATAAGGACAGATGGAATGAAGCCGTAAAATGGACCGAAGAACGCATTGACAATATTGAGACAATTATCACCGGTCACGGTGAAATTCTGACAAAAAACGACCTGACCGCTTTTAACGAAAATATGAGATATATTATTAATGACGAATAGATATATCTATTATGTTTTTCAATTCATTTCAATACATTTGGCGTCAATTCTCGGCAGTTGTTGATCCTCAACCTGTGGCGAAGGGCAGACATCCGTTCCAAAAACAGTTCCGTACACAGTGACATTGTCGTTTATAAAAGCAGGCGTAGAACCTCTGAAATATATGTACACGGGCAATTTTCCGCTCGGGAGAGTGTTTGTCGCGTCTGCGACTCCAATGATTAGATAAGTGATTTTGCCTTCGGAGTCCGACTCCTCATAATATACGACGACTTCTCCTGATACTTTTACCGGTTCATTTTTAAAATCGTCTGAGTTTTCAGTGAGTTCATCAACCGGGATTTCGCGGCATATATCTTTGAACTCATCAACTGAAAGAATGTCAGTCTCGGGAACTATGTCTTTCGTCTTTTCGCTTTTACCTTGAGAACAGAACAAAACTGTCAATGAAACCCCAAAAAACACGATCACACTTTTTTTTAAAATTCTCATAAAAACCATTTTTCCTCCTGATATTCAGTTGAAACATAATTTTCAGATTATTTTTGTTAAATTTCAATAAATTTAGTTCATAACGAAAATCACTAGTGTCCTATAAAAAATAAAAAGAAAAAGACTGGTTCCTAAAAAGAAAATATAATCAAAAAAAGCTAAAAAAAGGAAC
>JAFGON010000046.1 GCA_016926475.1 candidate division WOR-3 bacterium
AATTGATAAAGACAGTGGTATCAAGAATGATCCCAATGATTGGGCAAAAGAAGTCGGCAATCCAAGATATATCCTCGACCTCCTCCTAAGCATCATCAACGTCAGCATTAAAACCGTTGATATTGTCAATGATTTACCAAAGTTGGAGTTTTGAATAGATAAAATAAATTGTAAAATAAATGAAATCTTTTTTTCTAATATTTTAGAATATGAAACTTTCTCTTTTAAAATTGGGAAAACATTTGAACTATCTATAATCACTTGTATAGCATACATCCGTGCATGATGAATTAAAAACAAATGGCAAGAGTTTGTATTCACCATAGATATACATTAATAACAAATACAAATATTCTTTATTTTCTGGAAATATATCAACAGTTAAGTTATCAATCGGAGTATATACCTCTGTCAAGTGGCATATATCTTTACGAGTTGTTGCTGCACATAACTTTACGAGTCTAAATAATAAAAAAAAGGTCTAAAGGGATGGTGGTGTTGCACTAAATTATTGAGCGGAACCAGTTATTTCTTATTATATATTTTTACCCGAAGGTTTTTTTTCGATAATTTTGATTTCGGGGAAATAATAAAACCCTTAAAAGTAATGGCAAACAGCAAATCTTATGTTTAAATTATTAAATGAAATCGCCCTTGCGATATATTCAGTTATAACACAAACAAATATTGTTCAATTCGTACTGAACAATTATCATTAATCAACAAAAAAGGTTACATGCTTTTATGGCTGCTATAAGAAAGATTAAAACAATCAAAACAACATAAGGAAAATCTTCATATGAAATTTGTAATGATCTTAGGGTATGTCTTGTTGATATTAGGCGGCGTTTTAAGTTTGTTCTATTTTTCGGCGTATTTACTTTCGCACCTGACATATCTGACAGTATGTTTCAACAAGTGGGTGATGTCCGAAGCCCCTAAGTACGCGACCGATCCTATACTGTATCTTCTCGGCTCGTTTTTCTGGCTTTTTGTCGCTTTTACAGGGATGATAATGATCATGTTTCAAAAGATCTGCGCCATGATTCAAAGCGGCAAAATCAATACTCATTCACAAACAATAGAAAGTGAAAAAAAATCAGAAGTTGAAATTTGATATACGGCACGGGAGCTGGCATTTTTATGTTCTCACGGTTTTGTCGCTTTTCGCTGTAGTAACTGCATTACCTCAATTCAACTTGTTCTTTTTCAGATTCCTCAACAATATATCCTCGGTTACGGGGGAGAATATCTGGATCGTCCTGACTTTTTTCTCAGACGGTCTCGTCTCGTTCGTGGTTTTGACTCCTTTTTTAAAGAAAAAACCCAAGATAATTTTCGCTGTCATAATTGCCACTGCCGTGTCAACTCTTTTAAACCAGATCCTAAAGAGGTCATTTCATATTCAGAGGCCAACTCGCGTCCTCGACAGGGAGACGATGATACTGATTGGTCCTGATTGGGGTCAGTATTCTTTTCCTTCCGGTCATTCAGCTATGATATTTGTCCTGGCTTCCGTCATTTCCGCTTTAATGAATAGATCTGTCAAAACAGCAGTCTTGTCGTCTGCTTCACTTATAGCCCTATCACGCGCTGTTGTCGGAGTGCATTGGCCGTTCGATATCGCTGTCGGGGCGATGATTGGTTGGGCTTCGGGATGGATTGGAATTTTCATCTCTGAAAAGGCGAAATGGGGTTATGGGAGGAAAGCCTCGCTGATATACGCGTTTTTGCTCTCCGGGGCTTGCGTGGTTTTGTTTTTGTGGGACTATTCAGGCTTTGAAGGCATAATGTTTTTTCAGAGAGCTGTCGCCTTCATTTTTATGCTCTTCAGCGTTTGGGCGATAGTTAAAATTTTAAAAGATAAATAGACACGAGAATCAAAAAAGACAACTTTTCTATTTTCTCTTGATTTTATCCTAAAATTGTCGCAAAATACGCTCTGATCGTTTAAAGAGCGAAAAATACTTTTTCGCCCTCGTAGCTCAGTGGATAGAGCATCGGTTTCCTAAACCGGGGGTCACAAGTTCGAATCTTGTCGGGGGCGATATCAAAATTGATAAGGAGAGAAAAAAATGACCAAGAATCTTCCTCATCAGGAAATTGGACACGATGATATATTCGTAAAATACGTGAAAAAAGGCGTTTTGCTTATAAAAAAATACCCCTACCACACAATACTGGCCATTGTCGCATCAGTTTCTGTCATCATCCTTTTATCTACCTTATTAGGCAGGAAGAGTGAAAATCTTACTAAGAGCGACCAAGTTCTACAGACCATGAACCTGTTTGACGCCTTGTACTTTCAGGAAAACACACAAGAGATATTGACCGGCATAATGCAATCCATGGAGGGGTTGTCTAAATCAGCCAACCAGGATACTTCGGGCAAAGCTCTTATCAATACGCTTGAAGGATACGCAATGATGTTGCAGTTTCAGTATCAGTTAGCTGCTGAAAAATGGCAGAAAGTGTATTCCGGAGAAGAACCATCGCCAAAGATAGTGAATTTAGTGGCGACTCTGGGATTTTCTGATCTGGTCGATCCGGTTAATTCTCTGTCAATTTTGTATCCGAAACTTCAGGAGTTCTTCGTCGAAGATTCGGGACTTGCTATGCTCGCCATTCTCGACGCTGGAGAAAACGCGGCTTTGACCTTGATGTATGACACTTCTTTGGCTGTTGACACATCTGCAAACCAAATCTACGAGATGGGGAGGACAGCTCTTGAGTATTCATCACTCAACATGACGAATGCCTTCCTCAAAAACGAAGCAGATTTCTACGGGGATATTCTTGAGGTCGCCTACCAGGTCAGAAAAAACAAAATTGAAGTCAATGAGTAAGTTTTTGTATTGAAAACTTAAGAAGGGAATTTATACTGTCATCAGAAGGGATTTCATCTCGAACCCCATTTTTTCTTGAGTTGTTCGACTGATTCAGCAAGGCTTTTTTTCTTTTTTTTCCGTTTTCTTTCGCCTTTTTTTTCGAGAGCTTTCATGCTGAGGTTTATTCTCTTGAGTACCTGATCTACGGATATAACTTTGACTTTCACTTTTTTACCGACTGAGATGAACTCCTCGGGTTTTGAAATATAATGATTCGACATTTCGGAAATGTGAACCAGCCCGTCTATATGAACCCCAATGTCGACAAAAACACCGAAATTGGTAACATTTGTCACAACTCCGTCGAGTGTCATCGAAGGTTTGACGTCGGAGATATCCGAGACGTCTTCATTGAAAAGAAAGATTTGAAAATCTTTTCTCGGGTCTCTTCCCGGATTTTTCAACTCTGAGATTATATCGATAACTGTCGGAAGACCAAACGCTTCTGTAGTGTATTTTTCAGGCGAAATGCTTGAAAGAAGATCGTTTCTTGAAATCATTTCGGGCACTGATTTTCCGAGATCTTCAGATATATTTTTCACGATAAAATATGATTCGGGGTGAATTCCAGTTGAATCCAGTGGTTCTTCATGTCCTTTTATTCTCAGGAAACCGGCGCTCTGCTGAAAAGCTTTTTCGCCGTACATCCTGACATTCATCAAATCTTTCCTGTTTTTAAAAATCCCGTTCTTCGTTCTGTGCTCGACAATGTTTTTTGCCAAAGTTTCTCCTATACCTGATACGTACTTCAACAGATGGTATGAGGCTATGTTAAGGTCTACACCCACTCTGTTGACGACCGAGATTACCACCGAGTCGAGTTTACTCTTCAAAAGAACTTGGTTTACGTCGTGTTGGTATTGACCTACACCGATGGCTTTCGGATCAATTTTCACGAGCTCGGAAAGTGGGTCTTGAAACCTTCTTCCAATCGAGACAGCGCCTCTTACCGTGACGTCTTTGTCAGGAAATTCTTCCCTTCCTGTTTTTGAAGCAGAATATACTGAAGCTCCAGCCTCGCTAATGATTGTGATCACAATATCTTCGCCTTCAATTGTTTTTTTTACCAATTCTTCTGTCTCTCTCGAAGCCGTTCCGTTTCCGATCACTATCGCCTTGACGGAGTGCTTTTTGGCGCTATCAAATATTTTTTTTGCTGAATCTCCCAGCATTTTTTTGGATCCTACCGAAAAGAAAACAAAATCTTCGACGATGTTGCCGATCTCATCCAAAACAACTGTTTTACAGCCTGTCTTGTAACCAGGATCGACAGCCATCAGTTTCATTGGACCTGCAGGAGGCGACAGTAGAAGGCTCTCGAGGTTTTTGGAAAATATTTCCACGGCTTCAAGCTCTGATTTCTTTTTCAACTCGAGTCTAATGTCGAGTTCGATAGACGGTATTATCAGTCTCTTCAACGCATCGTCGAGAATCGTGTCCAAATATAATTTTCTCGGGTGATTGTCGTCATAAAGCAGAGTAGATAGTTCAAAAGAGTATGAATCCTTTACAGAGGTTATTGATGTTTTGAGCACTTTTTCTCTTTCTCCTCTGGCAATGGCAAGGTATCTGTGGGAAGGTATGTTGTTGATCTTTTCCGTGAAGTTGTAGTACTTTTCGAATTTAGACCGTTTGTCCGCCCATTCCTCTGCGGAGCTGACAATGATGACTCCGTTTTCCCTGAGAAAATCACGGGCTTTTTTTCTCACTTCGGAATTTTCTGAAAACTCCTCGGCGAGAATATATCCTGCACCTTCAAGCGCTTCCTGAGGTGGACAATTATTTTCGTTTTCATCCAAAAACTTTATCGCGAGGGAAATGGGTTCTCCGATAATTTGTGAATCGATCAACAACAGGGCAAGACCGGACAGGCCTTTGTCTCTCGCGACGGAGGCTTTCGTTTTTCTTTTAGGCTTGAACGGAAGATAAAGGTCTTCGAGTTCGCTTTTCAAATAGACCGATTCTATCTTTTTCTGTAGGCTGTCTGTTAGTTTATTCTGATCTTTTATGGTTGATAGAATTGTCTTTTTCCTTGCGTTCAATTCAAATATATAATCGCAAAGTTCTTTGACTTTTTGAACCTTGAGTTCATCAGCGATTTGAATCTTTTCTTTTCTGTAACGAGAAATAAAAGGAACTGTCATTGAAGCGTCGAAAAGGTCTATGAGGTTGACCGCGACGTTTTTGGAAACTCCGGATTCCGAAGAAATGTAATCAAGATCTCTTTCAGAAATCGATTTTTTTAGTGGTGACTCATATTGCATAAAATCATCTCAAGAATTATCATACTAACAAATCGTCAAATAAATAGCAAGGGGTGGTATATGTTCTTGTTCTATTGTTTTTCCCTAATATTTCTCGGAACGACTGTTCATTTTCAAGAATATGAAAAGAACCGTAAAGACTTTGACTTTTCCCAAGTATGGCAAGAGCCGGTACCTTTAGCTGAAATTTCTTCGGAAGGACTCACCAGAGATTATTATGGTTACCTGCCTTCATGGGTCTCAAATACTTCTTATCAAGAATTCGATTTCCGCCTCTTGACGCATATCGCTTACTTTTCCGTCGAGTTGAATACTTCCGGAGAAGTGGGATCCATACCCAACCAGACTCGTTTCAACGAGATAGTATCAATGGCTCATCCCAGAGGCGTCAAAATACACATGACTTTCACCCTTTTCGGCACATCATCTGTTTCGTCTTTTCTGAACAATTCCTCAGCAAGACAGACAGCTATATCAAACATAGTCAACCTCGTCGAAGACAGGGGTATAGAAGGCGCGAACATTGATTTTGAATTTGTTTCATCGTCTGTCAGGGATTCTTTCACTCTATTTATACGTCAGTTATCAAGTGCCCTCCGAACCAGCTCTGCCGGCAGAAAAGAACTTTACATCGCCATGCCTTGCGTTCCTTCCTGGTATCCGGGTTATAATTTTACGGATTTGGCTGACACTGTCGATGGCTTATTTATAATGGCCTATGATTACCATTACAGCGGGTCTTCCACAGCCGGCCCTGTTTCTCCGACTGTCAACAGCTCTTTCTGGGGTTATTACGCGGTCAACACCTCTATTGGCGACATAATCAATTCATGGGGAACAGACAGAAAAAAAGTGATTCTGGGAATGCCGTATTATGGAATCGAATGGCCGACGACCTCTCAGTCTGCTGGATCATCCACGACAGGCAATGGGAGCGCGGTTACATTCAACAACGCCAAATCAAACGCTTATACATACGGCAGAATATGGGACGATAATTCTCAAACCCCATGGTACAGATACAACGACGGCTCATGGCGGCAATGCTGGTATGACGATTCGGTAAGCATTGGATTGAAGCTTGCAATCGCCCGTGACAGCGCTCTTGCCGGAGCGGGGTGTTGGGCTTTGGGATACGATTACGGTGAAGACGATCTCTGGAACGTAATCGAAAGTACTTTTTGGATAGGCGCTCCTGTTCTGCACTGTTCGTTCGAAGTCATCGCCTCTTCGCTAAACTTAAGGGCAGGACCTTCTTCTTCTTATCCGGTTATTTCGCAATTGCACGCCGGCCAAAAATTCGTGCTTTTCGATAGAAACGGCAATTGGTACAAGATATACCATCCTTCGGCCAGCGGCGCCGCTCACGGGTGGGCTTACGGAGGGAGCGGAAACCCTCTCAAATATTTAAAGGGAGCCAACGGAGGCGACCTTCTTCAGGTGACGGCATCTTTGCTGAATGTCAGGTCGGGACCCACAACCGATTCTTCCGTTTTGACTTTGATTTCGGAAGGTCAATGCTTTGTTCCGGACTCATACTCGGGGGACTGGGCCAGAATATTTCTCTCCGACAGCAACGGCCAGGGATGGATACACTGGCAATCCTATACAAGGCAGATCCATTTTCCAGAAGATTCCAACGCTTTCTTTTTGACGGTGGACTTCTTTTGTTGCCAAGACACAGTGTTCTCTGGGGACACTTTCAGTTTAGAGGTATTCACAATAAACACGGGCGAATCGCCTTTAGACTCTCAACTTTTACTCTGTTCAGACAGCGCGAGTCCTTTCTATTATCCCGGGTCTTGGACCGATTCCTTTAATGCCGTAACTGAAGGTTTTCAAGCCCTACCCAGTCAGTATTCGAATAGAAATTCCCTGATGAGGGCTCCTGCGGTCGGATCTTGTCAGACGATATATCAGACTTTCAGATTTAAAAGAGGTCAAAATCCAATTTCAAGCGACTTCACATTTTCTGTCGTCGTTATACCCTCTTCTACGGTTGAAGAAGAAATTAATTCAATCTCTTCCAACACCGTTCAAGCGAGCATTCAACCCCTTGTATTCAGAGAATTATGTTTTTTGGAAGTAGATTCTGACCTCGAATACGAATTGCAAGTTTTTGACGTATCCGGGAGGGTTGTTTTTGCGCACAGAGGCGATGGAAGAAAAATCGCCTTCGGGAACAACCTGCCGTGCGGCAGTTATTTTTACCTGTTCAGAACGGTAGATGACGTGCAAAATCCGTTTATTTTATACGGCAAGATGACAAAAGTGATAGACGATTGAACAGTTGTAAAAAGGCGAAAATCTAAATGTTATTTTTTCCAAAATAACTTCGGACTGTTTTTGACGGTTGTTTTATGGATTTCATGATTTCGAAGAATTCATCTCTGTTTTTGATTTCTGATATTTTAAGCAGAAATTCGCTGTCGCCGAAAATTTTTCCTATGGAGGCGAGAATCTGAAGATGAGGGGATTCTGCTTCAGGTGAGAGAATGAGAAAAAAAAGCTTGGAATCTTTGTTGTCTATCGAATCGAATTTCACGCCGCAGCGAGAAATTCCAACTGCAATTTCAACATTCTTTACCCTGTTAGTCCTTATATGAGGAACCGCAAGTCCGTTTTCAAGACCTGTGCTCATCATGTCTTCTCTTTCCAATATCTTTTCGAACAAAAATTTCTTTTCTGTAATTTTACCGTTTTGAAACAAAACTTCAAGCAACTCCTTTATCACTTCTTCCTTTTTAACTGATTTCAAAGGCACAACAACGCATTTCGGATCAATAAATTTCATTAGGTTGACGTCATTTTTCGAAAATCCGTTCGTTATTATCTCTTTTTTCAACTCTTCAGGTTTGGCAATAGTTTTAAGGTGCTGGGCAGTTTCAAAAAGTTCGAGAAATGATTCGTAGGCGATTGTATTTATGAGCCCGACGTCTTCTTTTTTGGATTTGAAAATGATTTTGTCCTCAACAGCCGACATTTTCAGGAAGACCTTTTCTTTTCTGATGTAGTGAATGTTGTCCTGAGATTGTATGTGGGTTATAAAAAAGCCTTCTTTACTGAAATTGACAAGAATGTTTGACAGTATCAATGAAAACAGTTCGGGATTTGAAATGTCGAATGTTGTATCTACTTCATCAAACCCTTTGGGGTCTCTTTTTATGCCTTTTTTACTAGATTTGAATGAAGCGTCAATGAACGGAGGAGAGACGATTATGCTGAGCATTGCCATCATCATGCTCACGCCGAACGTCTTTTCGTCGAAAAGGTTGCTCATAAGGGCAAAACTCGCTATTATCAGGGCGACTTCAGCTCTCGGGACCATACCCAGGCCAATCCTCAGGGCACCTCTTAGGTTGAAATTGGTAATGTAAGCCGGAAGCGCACAACCGAATATTTTAGACACAAAAGCGAAGAGAGAAAACAACAGACCGAAGATCACGATTTCTTTGACAAAAAATATCGAAGGGTCTACGAGCATCCCCATGATAGTGAAGAAAAATGGCAAGAAGAAGGCCTCAAGGGGGTTCAGCGATTCTTTGACCACATAGCTTATATCAGTTCTCGAAAGGGACAATCCCATTACATAGGCTCCGACAATAAGGGCAAGACCTGATTTTTCAAAAATTCCTCCCATAAAAAAAGCAAGAGAAAGGGACAGAAGCGAAAATGTCATCTTGTTTTTGAAAACTTTAAGGGCTCTGCCGATTTTTCTCGCGGCGAGAAGGCTTAGAACGGTGAATATCAGCCAAAGAGCGATGATTTTGATTGAAAATGAAAGAATGCTGAAAAGGGTTTCGCTTGACGAAGAAGAGGATTGAGCTCGTGAAGTCGAAACCGCGACGACGATCGACAAGGTCAATATTCCCAGGACGTCATCTATAACCGCCGCTGAAATTACAGAAACCCCCTCCGGAGTATCTATTTTTTTCCTCTCCGAGAGTATTCTCACCGTTACGCCCACCGAAGTAGCCATGCTTATACATCCGAGAAGCATGGATTTGGGTGAAAGAAAAGGTTCATGGAGAAACAAAACCGAAGCCAGGTCACCGAGTAAAAAAGAAAAAAAAGCGCCGGAAAGACCTATAAAACTCGCTGAAAGAGAATAGTGCAGGAACAATTTGATGTCGGTTTCAAGTCCTGAAAAGAACAAAAGCATCATGGAAGCCACAGTGGCGAATGAATACAATTCAGCGCTCACGGGGAAACCCATTGCTGAGTTGAAAGGGAATAGGCCTTCGGGAAAACCGGGGAGTGGTATTTTACCCAGAACATAAGGACCTATTATCACTCCGGCAATGATTTCACCCAAAACCGAAGGCAGCCTCAATTTTTTGAAAAGCAGCCCTGAACCGGTTGCGGCTATTAGTATTATACCCGCCTGAAAGACAAATCTTGTCATGTATTCCGTCATTATTTTTCCTTTGATGCTCGATATTATGGAAATGTTGTGCTGATTATACTTCAAAGGGATAGAAAATCAACAAAAAACAGACTTTCTGAACCGCACAATCAAATTTCTTTACATACAAAAAAAAGTGTATTATTAAAACGTAAGAGTTTAAATGATACGGTCAACAGTGAAAATATCCATTATTATACCATTGTCAATTGCTGTCTTCGCCAATTTAAGCGCTGTCACGGCGGAAGAAATAGCGGCAAAACTGGATGACCTTTACCGAAGCCAATCGAGCATGGGAAAGGTTGAAATGACAATAACAACCCCGGAGTGGCAAAGAACCCTTGTCTTTGAAATCTGGACTCTGGGTATGGAAAAAACATTTGTCAAAATCGTATCTCCTGAAAGAGAAAAGGACTTTGCGACGCTGAGAATAGGAAACGAGATGTGGAACTACCTTCCAGCCACAAACAGAGTAATGAAAATACCTCCGTCTATGATGCTGTCCTCCTGGATGGGGTCTGATTTTACAAACGACGATTTGGTAAGAGAGTCATCCTACATCGAAGATTACACCTTCCAAATAGTGAAAGTTGAAAATCCCGTTCAGGGAGAAATATACCTGGAGATGATTCCTAAAGAGACCTCCGCCGTAGTGTGGGGGAAAATAATAACTGCTGTCCGAGAAGGCGATTTTCTGCCTTTGTGGCAAAAGTATTACGATGAGGACGGAAACTTCATGAGAGAAATGGTATTCACAGAAATTGTAAATTTCGGATCGAGAGAAATACCTTCCACAATGGAGATAAGACCCCTGGACAAACCCGGAAACAGCACAGTTGTTCGTTTTATCGATATCGAATTCGACACAGACATTGACGAAGGGATATTTTCTCTGAGAAACCTGCAAAGAAATTGAAACTCATACTGAAAATCGCTCTGAGAAATGTTTTTCGTCAAAAGAGAAGATCCCTGTTGACCGGAATGATGATGAGCGTTGGATTCGCTCTTTTCTCAACAAGCATCGCGTGGATTGACGGATCCTATAATACCATAATAACAAATTTCACCGAGAACAAACTCGGGCACCTCCAGATCCACGTAAAGGGTTATCTTGATTCTCCGAGCATCTATAAAAGAATAAAATCGGCTTACGCTTTGGGAGATTCAATTCTAAATATAGAAGGAGTTAGGAGCTGGACTCCGAGAATTTTAGCCGGAGGCCTTGGCATGGTCGGTGAAAACACAGCGGCCGTGCAGATAATCGCCGTTGACCCTGCAAGAGAAGACCTCTCTTCCAAATTAAACAAAAAAGTTATAGAAGGCTCTTACCTGCCTGATGTAAACAGCAAAAAAGTTTTGATAGGAAAAGATTTGGCAAAAATTATTTCAGCCGAAATCGGCGACACAATAGTGTTTTTATCCCAGTCGGCGGATGGATCAATCGCCAATGATCAGTATGAAATATCAGGCATCGTATCTACAGGTAACCCTTCTGAAGACAGGATTTATTGCTACATGGATATCAAAGACGCCTGGAATCTTTTTTACATGCAAGGAAGCTGCCACGAGATATCGATACTGATCAATTCAATAGACGACATAGAGAATATGAAGAGGAAAATCGGCTCGATTCTGCCCGAAGACCTCGAAATTAAAACTTGGAAAGAATTCGCCAGGTCATTTTACAAAGCGATGCAAGCCGACAGGGCGGGGGACATGGTTTTCAGAATAATAATCATGCTGATAATATCAGTCGGGATATTCAATTCCGTTCTGATGGCTGTTTTGGAGAGGACCAGAGAATACGGGCTTCTGAAATCTCTCGGAATGAAACCTTCTGAAATCTTTGGTTTAATATACTCCGAGCTTTTCATACTCTCGTCATTCAGCGTCTTTGCCGGCTCCGTCATCGCAACCCTTGCAATTTGGTTTTTGTCTTACAAAGGATTGACGCTCGGAGAGGGATTTTCTTACGGAGGGATGATTTTCAGCGAATTGAAAGCCACATTTTCCATAAGGGCGTTTTACGAACCTTTGTTACTGCTGGTTTTATCTGTTGCCGCCGTGACTTTTTTCCCGGCTTTGAAAGCCTCCAATACCGACCCAATAGTCTCAATGAGAGATTTTTAGCGAATATGTTTTTAACAATTTCCAAAATCGCTCGCCGAAACATCCTGAGAAACAAAAAGCGGAGTCTGATAACCGCTGTATCGGTCGGTCTTGGTTTGTCGGTTTTAATATTGACCGATGCATTGATTCAAGGTTTCAACAACTACATTAGAACTTCTTTAACCTCTGTTTTCTCTGGTCAGGCTCAAATACACAATGAAAATTTCATCCAGACCATGCAATCCAAAGACACCATATTCAATTCATCTCAAGTAATGAACGACTTGAAAATTTTCGAACAAGTAGAATATTTTTCACCGCGGTTACTCTCAAACGCGACGGTGACTTCAGTGTCAGACCTCAAATACGTGCTTTTAGCGGGAGTCGATCCCAACAGAGAACGTAATTTATCAATTTTTGACGACTGCATAATAAAAGGGAGCTATCTCACGCAGGAAAACCGCAACGGCATCCTTCTGGGGGTAGACCTTGCAAACACTTTGGGAGTTGACACAGGAGACAAAGTGGTCATAACCCTCGCAAGGACAAATACCGGAGAAATCTATCAAGAACTTTTCAGGGTCTCGGGTGTCTTCGACACAGAAATGGAAGAAATAAACAAATCGATAGCTTTGGTTGAAATCAACGCCGCCTCTGAAATGCTCGGTTTAAACGGCGAAATACACGAGATTGCTGTCGTATTTAAAGATCAGAGCTACTCCGATGACCCTGACGGTGAATTCTTCTCGATGTTTTCCAAAAACGGAAACAAGTCTTTGAGCTGGAAACAAATCTATCCGGATATCGTCAAAATGTCTGAGATGACCGACATATCAACCCTTGTAATAGCAGTTATAATATTTTTAGTTGTAGGCCTTGGAATCGTCAACACAATTTTCATGTCAATATACGACCGGCTGTTTGAATTCGGAGTTCTCAGGGCGATTGGAGCGAGAAAAAAATTTATCGTCTATATGATATTGTCAGAAACCCTTGTCTTGTCGTTCTGGAGCGTTGTTGTCGGTGGGTTTTTAGGTCTATTGATAACTTTCATCCTCTCGAAGACTGGTATAAACTACGGTGGAATCGAATACGAAAGCGTGCTTTTGAAAACCGTTTATCCGAGTTTACGTCTATACCAGTTTATAAAGTACCCGGTGTTATTGATGATATTTTCAGTTTTGATATCTTTGCATCCGGCTCTTTACGCTTCGAGAATATCTCTCGCAAAGTCGGTAAAAAAGACTCTTTAAAGGGGATTTCAATGAATGTTTCAAAAATAATAATCGACATTGAAAATTTAAAAAAAACATACTCTGACGGAGGGATTCCGGTCCACGCGGTAAGGGGGATAACCTGTGAATTCGAAGAAGGAGAATTTACAGCTATCGTCGGTCCTTCGGGCTCTGGAAAGACCACTTTGATGAATCTAATGGCCGGATTGGACACTCCGACCGAGGGATCGGTGTCTTTAAACGGAACCCCGATAAGCAAAATGAAAGGCTCGGTTTTGTCAGATTTCAGAAGGGATAACATTGGATTTATTTTTCAATCCTACAATCTCATCCCTGTTCTCACTGTGAGAGAGAACGTCGAATTCATACTTCTTCTAAAAAAAGTCTGCAAGAAAATAAGAGATCAAAGAGTGGAAGAAGTCCTCGAAGAGATAGGCTTAAAGGGTTTTGCCGAAAAAAAAGTTACAATGATTTCAGGCGGACAACAGCAGAGAGTCGCAATAGCCAGAGCAATAGCGGCTAAACCGAAGATAATACTCGCTGATGAACCGACCGCGAATCTCGATTCAGAGAACAGTGTTAACCTCATTGAAATAATGCTGAAAATGAATAAAATCCACGGGACAACATTTATATTTTCAACACACGACAGCCTTATAAGAGACAAAGCCAAAAGGATCATAACCGTGAAAGACGGGAAGATATTTTCTGACGAAAAAAAATGAAAATCAATTTGTATCTTTCGGTTTTGTTTTTGCTCTTTTCAGTTTCTCAACGTTGTGATTGCCTTGATTATGAATTCGGAGGTTTTTGTAGAAATTATTATTCCATGAACGTCCAACTGAGCGAAAGACCTTCACGCGGCTTTAACCTGAACTCCTGTTATTTGAAATTTCGTTTATCAAAAACCGATGTTCTGACTTTAAACTCGGCAGTCTTTTTTTTCGCTTCAGCTTCAGACCCCTTTCATTTTCCTGAAATTTCAGAGATAGACAAGTCTTTCCGGTTCGGCTGTCACAAAAAAATTCTCTACCCGAGAAACAAGGAAAACAGCGGTCCTTTTTGTATTTCCGCCGATATAGACAGATTCAACATAATTCTCAAAACTCCGAAATTCGACGTTTTCGCAGGCAGACAAGCTATTTCCTGGGGAATGTCGAGGTTTATATCCCCGACAGACATCTTTATAAAGACGTCTTTTTTTGACGCCGTCAGAAGCGAGTCCAGGGGGATTGACGCCCTTTTGGTCAGATCTCCCCTCACGGACAAGGGCGATTTCACTTCTGGCATTGTCATAGGGGAAAATTTCGACTCTAAAAATTCCGCGTATTTTGCCAAAGCCAGGACATCTATTTTGGGCATAGATACCGAACTTTTGTACTGTGAATTCAGGCAGGAACAGATTTTTGGCGTTTCTCTTTCACACCCGCTTGGAGGAGCTCTGATCTGGAGCGAAACAGCGTTTTACGGAAACATTGAAAGTTTAAACGTTTCTCTGGGTTGCGATTATTTTTTGTCGGGCGGAGCTTACGTTTTTTTGGAAATATTTTTCAACGGGCTGGGGGAGAGCTCTAGCGAGGATTATTGGCAAAATGAAAGCAAAAAGGCTTACATGAAGAAACTTGTCTATCTCAACGGCAGAAATTACTTTTCTTTCGGGATTGACAACCAAATAACACCGCTTGTCCACCATTCCTCGAGAATCTCTGTTAATGCATCTGAACCATCTGTTTTCGCATCGCATACTATCGATGTAAATTTAAGAGAAAACGTATACTTCGATTTTGGGTACACGGGAGGCTACCCTCTTTTCGGCATGGATGCTGAAAACAGTTTTTCGGAATACGGTTCGATAGGCAAATCATTTTTCGGCTCGATCTCGATCTATTTTTAAAAAAGTTTTGAACACTGGAATACAAGATCAAAGCATCTTGACCTAGCATTTGAACACTCCTATAATAATTAGGTGATTTAAATGAAAAGAAATGAAGACAGATTTTTAACCATACTTTTTATTCCGCACAACGCCAAATCCCCTCATGTCATAAAAATACCGTATTTTTACATCAATTCGGCAATTATTCTTCTTGTCTTGATAGTAATATTTTCAACAGTATCTTTTTTCACCATGAGATACTACGCCAATCAAAAATCAATGCTCGACAGAAAAAATAGGAGTTTAATCTGCGAAAGAGACACTCTATATGAAATAATTGATCAAGTCGAAAGCATAAAGAACGAACTGATTGTCCTTGAACAGCTGAGAATAAATCTCAGAAGTAAAATTTACGAAGACAGTCAAAGCGCTAATTACCAAAACGATATGATCCTCGCCGATTTGCTTCCTCCTCTAGGTGGAAGCAGTTCGGAATACCAGGGGTATAACTCTCTAAAGAGAACTTATGACGAAATACTTTTTTTAAAAAACCAAATGCCGACGTCTTTTGATTTGGCTGAAAAAACCCTTTCTGAAGCAGAAAGCATCGATTACGAACTCGCCCATATTCCTTCGATAAATCCCACCGAAGGTCATATAACTTCCGGATTTGGATTCAGAGAAGACCCTTTCCTTCACACCACAAAATTTCATCACGGGGTGGACATACCAAACTCTACGGGAACACATATTTGGGCGGCAGCCGACGGAGTTGTGAACTTCGCCGGAACCATGTCCGGTTACGGCAACATCATCAGAATTCATCATAATTGTTCCTTGGAAACAGTTTACGCACACCTCGACAGTTTTGCCGTCAGGCTTGGCGAAAAAGTTCAAAAAGGTCAACTAATTGGGTACATGGGATCGACTGGAAGGAGCACCGATCCACATCTGCATTATGAAGTGAGAATAAACGACGAACCTGTAAACCCCGTAAACTTTATTAAAAATTAGGGAGAGGGAAATGCTCGGAAAAAATTCAAGGGGCGATAGCAAAATTGAAACAGTGATTGGACAGACTTCATTCCTCGAAGGCACAGTGTCGTCTGAGAATTCGCTTAGAATCGACGGCAAGATAGAGGGAAAAATCAACGGAAATCAAGATATAATAATAGGAGAATCAGGATACGTGAAGGGAACCATTAAAGGCGAAAATCTGATAATAGCGGGGATTCTCGAAGGAACAGCCGATATAAACGGAACTCTTTCGATAAAAAAAAGCGCGACCATACTCGGAGATATTGTTGTAGGGGCGATCGATATAGAAGAAGGCGGAAAATTTCTCGGGAGCTGTAAGATGAAAAATGAACCGAAACTTCTTGAAAGCTCAAGAATTTTCGAGGAGAAAAAAAAACGAGAACCGACCGAAGATTCGGATTCAGGCCAGAAAAACACGGATTGATTTGTTTTTTGTGCCTGGCTTTTGCCTGTTCCCTGAACAAACAGGAGTGTAAAAATATGATCCTGACAAGCGACGCTTTCGGTTACGGCGAGGAGATCCCCGCTAAATACACCTGCGACGGTGAAAATATATCGCCTGAACTGTCATGGGATTCCTTCCCTTCACAAACCAAATCTTTCGCTTTAACCTGCGACGACCCGGACGCTCCATCAGGAGGCTGGGTGCACTGGGTCGTGTACAACATTCCAGCAGATATAAATTCCCTTCAAGAAAGAATGCCTTCTGACAGCATACTCCAAAACGGCATAAATCAGGGGCTGACGGATTTCAGAACGACAGGCTACGGTGGACCGTGTCCGCCAAGCGGAAAGCACCGTTACTTCTTTAAAATATACGCTCTCGATGAAAACCTTGTACTGGAACCCGGTATGGAGATGGATGATCTGATGAAAGCGATATCCCCTCATATAATAGCCTCAGGGGAGCTGATGGGAGTCTATTCCAGAAAAAGGTAGCTTTTTAAACGCTGAAAAAGAATTCGACGACATCACCGTCGCGCATAATGTATTCTTTGCCTTCCGACCTCACAAGATTTTGACTTTTTGCTTTTTGTATGTTTCCGGTTTTTTTGAGATCTTCAAAGTGTACTACTTGAGCCCTTATAAAACCCCTTTCCAGGTCAGAATGAATTTTTCCAGCAGCTTGAGGCGCTTTGGATCCGCTTTTTGTCAACCATGCTCTGCTCTCTTTGGGGCCTGTAGTTAAAAAAGTGACAAGGTCGATTCCTTCAAGAAGTTTTTTAGCAAGTTCGATTTTACCGCCAGGTTTTATTCCGAAGTCCCTACGGAAATCATCGGCTTCATCTTGTTTCATTTGGCATATTTCAAGTTCAAAATTCGAGCATATTGACACCGTCGGTATGCCTTTTTCAGTAATTTTCTTTGTAGAGTCTTCAGTCTTGTAAAGCCTCTCGTCAGAGTTCAACACCGCGAAAGCTTTCAAATGCGATACCAAGCCAATCCTTTCAGCCCATTCGAAATACTGCGGTTCGAGTTCATTTCTAAGAGGGGCATTATTCTCGAGGATAGGCAGAATTTTATCTGCCAGGATTTTTTTTTCGAGGTCTTCTATGTTAGTCCTCTTGAATTTGTTGTCGTTAAGCCTTAAAAGACGACCCTCAACCGTATGTAAATCCGAAAGGATAATAAAGGTTTCCAGAAGATCCAATTCCGACACAGGATCAGGTTCGCCAAGAAATCCCGATTGCGAAAAATTCCTGAGGCAATATAAAATTGCGTCTTTGCCTTTTGAGGAGGGAACGACTTGTTTTTCAAAAAAATCCTCATCTTCGACTCCGGATTTCGGAGCCGGAGTGTCCGCAATGCCGACCTTGGCGTAGACCTTTTTTTTGGACGAGCTCATTTGGACAAGCCAGTCAACCCTTTCGTCGGCAAGTTCGATGACTCCCTTGGGGTTTTTTGATCCGGTCAAAAAATGAATAAGTGTTGATTTGCCGGAGCCTTTTCTACCTATTATTTGAATTTCCAAGAATATCCCTCAATTTATTTAAAATTTCTTCATCAGGGTTGTAAGACTCGGTGAAGAGGTTTATTTCGCTGAATTTCCACCCTGTAATACTGCCGTCTTCGTTTAATTCGAGGTCAATCAAACCGACCGAAGATAAACCAGTGTGAATTCTAAAATTTAGTGTGTGGTTCAGCGAACTCTCCCAGGTGCCTGCAAAACCGTCAAAACCGCCTATTATTATGTCGATGCCGGCAATTGAATTTGCCGTCAGAGTGTCGTGCCTGAAACTCGAATGACTCAGAGCTATAACAATATCGCAATTCTCTTGGTTCAAAGAATCAAGCGCTATCGACAAGGCGTCGTTTTCTTTCAGAACTCGGTTTTCATTTAAAATCTCATGAGGCAAAAACCATTCGGCGTGGCTTGAAATGTAACCCGTGACTCCTATTTTGACCCCGTTGATTTGGAAAATTCTAAACGGTTCAAAAATCCAATTGCCTGCAGAATCGACAAGAGAAGACGAGATGAATTCACAATCCATTTCTTTTGAAATGCCCTCTAAGAACCGGACGCCTTTGAAAAGGTCGTCTATTCCGACAGACATGGCGTCGTATTCCATATCGCGTGCAACATAGATGCCGGCTTCAATTCTTCTTGTGGATCCTGCGGGAGAAAGCCCCCAAAAATTACCTGCGTCTAGTAACAAGTCTGGTTTTTCAACTTCGAGAAAAGTGCGAAGCGAAGCTGCGCTTCCCAGGGGAGGAGGAAAAGTAGGGCTTATCCATGTCGCTGTTGATGGCGTGTAATTTCCTTGAACGTCTGAGGTGAAACATATTCTGATGTTTCGTGCAGAGACGGATTCAAGAGCCAAGAACAGGAGTAAAGAAGTCAGTTTAAGGGTTTTCATCTAACTCTTCCTCTTCTTCTTCTTCAGCGTCGAGTATAAGCTCTACCGTGCTGTGTTCTCGAATTTTATCGTAATATTCCCTAACTTCCCTGTATAACTCGGCGGATTTAATCATCACGGATATCTCGTTGTTTCTCGCGAGGGCGTAATAAGACCAGTTTGTTGAGCCTATGACGAGAATGTCTTCGTCAATGAGCACCATTTTGTTGTGGCTAGTCACGTCAGGCGGATCCCAGAGTACGCTTACGCCTCCTTCTCTCAGAAGATTCGCCAGCTGAAGATTCTGATAGGTGCTTCCGAGGTTCCAGGAAGAAGCGTCGAGAATCACTTCCACTCTTACCCCCCTGCTTACGGCGTCAAAAAGATCCTGGTACAAAAGTTCATTGACACCTTCAGGATGGTCGGGATAAGTCCTGGCTTGATACATGACGATCAAAATTTCATTTTCGGCTTTTTGGATGGCTTCGTGCAGAACCGGGTAATAATCTCTGTTTGCCATCATTACGACATCTTCAGCTTCATGAGCCGAAAGGGCCAGCGCCGAAAATGCTATCAGAAGGACCGCAAATATTCTCATTTTTTCTCCTCAAATCAAATATGTGATGCCGCAGATAAGGCCGATAGTGCTTTCTCTGACCGTTTTTTCAGATTCGAAAGGCTTTGTATAGTCTCTCTGAGCGTATCGGAAAGACATTGAAAAAGTAGTTGGATAAAAGTCGTACGAAAAACCGGTAGAGAAGAAAAATGAATTCGCTTGATCGAGGCTGAAATTTTCTTCATACCCTCCGCCGAGTGAAAACACGGTTTTGTTGTAGAACTTGTTTTCCAAACCGAAAAACAGCGCATTGACATCATCAAGAGAATCGTTGATCTGGCTGTAGAAGCTACGCGTGTAATCCAGATGGATTTTCGCGGGAATAAATCCTGGTACCTCTACGCATAATCCCAGTGTTGATTTTATCGGAGTGTTAGTGGTCTCGTCACTCGTCGATATCGCCAGTCCGAAAGAATAGCGGTCAAAAGAGGACAGGACTCCTCCTTTGAAAACAAAAGCAGCATTCTCGGTTTTGTCCGTAGTTATCGTGTCAATTCTTCCGGCTTCAAAATAAATTATTTCGTATGTTTTGGTCCTGTTTAGCAGAAGATAATCGACTTCAACTCCGGCGGAAAAATTGTCTGAAAAATAACGGGCTGTCAGCCCGAATGCGTTTCCCTGGCCTGAAGATTTTTTAAATGTCTCGCTGACGACCTGGTAGAATGAATTCCTCTCGGTGTATTTGTACTCGTAATCATAATCCATGAATTGAGACGTGAGTAACCCGGCGCCGAATGTGCCGGTGTTGAAATACAAAATGGCCGAATAAGGAGTTAGATTCGATTTGCTGTTCTGCGATACCGTCAGCATGCCCATCCTGTTGTTGTAGCTGTCGAAAATCGTGACGACTTCAGATTCTGTCGTGTAATTCATTCCGACGTTCACGGCAAAATAATATTTTCCGGGCACGGAGCAAGCCGGATTTATCAGAACATCCGTTGTGACTCCCGCTTGACCTCTTGCTGCGGTTTGGGTCATGCACTGATATATGGGTTTCCCGGTGTTCAGGTAATCTATGTATCCCCCGGAAAAGAGTACCGCCGGAAACAAAGCCAAGAATATGATGATAGGGCTTAATTTCATTTTTTTCTCCTTGGTTTATTTCTAAAACCTGTAGTCCATCAGAATGTATAAATAAAAATTCGATGAAACATCATCAAAACCGGCTCCGTTGTATAGCTGCCCGTCTGCAAAGTGGAGCTCTTCCGAGCCGTAATAGGGGCTGTATGAAAGATCATGCCTGACTTTGAACCGCAGGAAAATATTGTCGTTCAGCCTCTGCCGCGCCGCAAAATAAGTTTTGATGCCGTGACCATAGAGAAAATCTATCCCCATGTCTTCGAATTCCCACATGCTCATCTCTTCGCCGTTCCAGATGTCCATACCTCCGAGAACAGAAAATCCATCGTAGAATTTATGCTCGTATCTTCCCGACAGATAATAACCGGATATAATTTCAGAATTTCCTTTTCCTTCACGCTGAGAAAGCATGACCTGGCTTCTCGCCAAAGAAAACGAGATGTAATCGCTGTTTTGGAGGAAAAATCTGAGTGTCAGTTCTGTCTCGTTGGTCACGGAAGAACTGTAGTATGAAGGTTTTTGCAGTTTTTTGTTCTGCCACTTCTGCCTCAGCCTAAAACTCATTGGATAGGAAAACCTGTATTCAACCGTAGCCTGTGATCTGAAATTGTCCAAACCTGTAGCAAGATTTTTCCAAATGTCGACATACGCTTTGGTGATTGTCAGGCTTCTCGTTATCTGATAGCGTGTCTCGATATAAAATCCCTGTTCAGCTTTCGGAACGGGGTCGTATTGTAGGTATGAATAAACCGGGTTTAAAAGCCTGTAGGGTTTTTCAAATTCGGTGTCCTCAAAACGCCTTTGCTCGGCAAATCCTCTTGAGAAAGGATTGTCGTAACCTATGTCGTAGTGCCTGAAGATGAAGTCCAAGTATATGAATTCTTTTTGAACTCTCGATGAAATCAAATAAGCTTTCTTGCCGTTTTTCTGACCTGCTAACTCGCCTGACATCTGAAAAATTCCCGAAAAAACTGTTCTTGCGGATACTGAATAAGCCTGTCTTTGTTGTCCGGTCGAAGAGAGAAGGAAGTTTCCGTCTTCCAAGTTGTCTCTGTCTCCCGGTATGTCAAGGAGAGAAGTGTCCGGCAGAAAATATTTGTCGTATTCCAAAGCATAAAAATACGCTTCAACACATGTTCCGGGCAAATACTTGTCGAGTCTGAAGGAGATTCCCGCCCCTGCAAGCTTTTCGGTCAAATTTTCGGAATACTTTTCGATCTCCCAGGGAAATGAAAACAGAGCGAGTGCGGTGTCATCGGATGACAAAATCGCGTCTCGCTTTGAATAACTGACAAAAAGCAGGGGATAGGCGATATCCATGAAGTTAAGTTCCGCCGCCGCTCCTCTGAATCCGTATTGGCTGTTTGGGGTCAGAGCCGGGTATAAACCCCTGATCCTCTGAGTTGTCCTCGCTCTGAATTCCGAGGAATTGTCCATGAAAAGGCCTTCTGAGAGTGTCAATCTATAATCGCCTGCTATAAATTTTTGAACGAATCCCCAGTGTTCGAACAACACGTATCCTTGAAAGGTATTTTTACCTGCTTCTTCCGTATTGTATGCGGCGCCGGCTCTGAACCTGTCAGAATACCCTCCTTTCGCTGAAATTGAGGCGTTGAAATCTTCTTTTATCGACGAGATGCTCTGAAAGTCCGATTCCAAGGACATTCTAAGTGAATCAATCATACCCGGGGTCCAGCCGCTCAAAGTCAAATCTTCGTATATTGAAGATTCGATATCTTCCAACGCGCCTATTCTTTGCTCAAGTTCATTTTTGTAGTAATTTAAATCGCCTTCTTCATTCCGGAGGTTTTCCAATTCGCTTTTGTATCTGACAATACCCCAGTATCTGTCTTCTATTGAATCGTCGGGTTCGAAAACATAGTATCTGATGTTTCTGTAGCCGTAGGAAGACAGATTTTCAGTGTTTCTTAAATGGCTCAAGTACCTGTAATCACCCCATTTCTGTCTGTGGCTGACAATGGCGGACGCGTCTATCAAAGAAACTCCGTAAAGAGAATTCAATTGCTGAACAGTCGCTTTGTTCAGGTCGAGAGGGAAAAGAAGCAAATTCTCCCAGTAGTCAATTGCCGAATTTCCGGGGTCGTCTTCAGAAGCGAGACGGTCCTTGAGCTGGTCTATTCTGAGGTTTCTCCAATCGGCAGGCGCGAGGGGTGTAATCGAAAATTCCTTTAAAATGTCTGAATAGCTTTGGGGGTCCATATCCTTGACGTATATCAGATCCGTAAACGTCCTGAAAGAGCCGTGTTCGATTCTGTATTCGATAATGTTTTCCGCAATCGAGCTGTCGAGCGGAAGAGAATATAGTTCCTGCAGTGAAACCGAATTCAAATCTTTGCGTTTGATTTCTTCGGTTCCGGATATCAGAAATAAAATTATTAGATATATCACAATGTATAACCCATGGACATAATATGAGTGAAAGGAAGTATTGAATGCTGAACGATTGAATAATCGACCTCGAAATGAGCGTATTTAACCGTCAAACCCGCTGAAAATCTCACGGGTTCTGTCTGAATCCCCGCTCTTAGCAAGAGGTATTCTGAAACCCCGTATTCCTGGCCGAATGAAACTCTGAGGGGATATCCCATTTCCTGCCTGAAATCCAACGTGGTGTTGATGTTTTCTGCAGGGTGAAAAGCGACGCCAGCCCTAACCACGCGAGGGAGGTATTCTAGTGATTCTTTTCCGAGAGTCGGAGAATTCAAGTTTCTAACTGAGAACCCTATGTTCCATATCCCGTATAGAGTGCCGATTAATCCAGCGTCCAATCCAAGAGCGTAGGCGGAGCCGAACCTTTCCTGTTTGAGGGAATAAGCGTTTACAGAAGCTCCAGCGTAAAGGTATTCATTCATTATGACAGCGTGTGTCAGAGACAAATACAATTCTCTGTGAAGTTGGGCGTCGGACGACACCAAAAAGCTGTCGGCATTTCTGAACTCACCTTTCAGAGAAAGCCATCTGGCGTTGAGGGCGGTCGCTCCGAGAGGGTTTTCGAAAACGATAGAAGCGCCCGCTGAATTGATGAGTCCAAAAGGTTTTTTATAAAAAACCTTCATTTGTGTAGCCCGAAAAAAAGCTATCCCGGCTGGATTATAGACAGCTTCGAGGGGATCTGCAGGACAAGCCGTGACAGCTTCAGCCATGCCTTCGGCTCTGGGAGAAGTTTCGACGTCTTCAAAAACCGGCAGTATAAGAGACGGTATGAAGAGTCCAAAAAGGATTGAGTAAAAACATTTTTTCATATTTCACTCCAAAGGGGTTCCGACCACAAAAGGCCGATTAATTGATGTTTCTGAGCCGTCCGGCTTTTTGAAGGTGTAGTTAATAAAATATATCCCTATTGACGCTGAATTCCCATAATCTGTCAAGCCGTCCCATAGAATCAACTGAGGCCCGCTTGAAGTATTTTCGAGCAATGTTCTGACAAGCCTGCCTTCCATGTCAAATATGCGAAGCGCTATTCTTCCGCCCGTCGGAGAATTCAGGAAAATATTCAGAATCTCTCCCAAAGAGAAAGATATTGGATTTGGGTAAACGGTCATTTCCTGTTCTTCCGACACGGGACCAAAGTCGGCAATTTGAATATCCGGGATAATTCTCGGCAAAAGCTGGTAGCCTGAGGCGGGTGGATTGTCGTATGTGTATTGACCGATTATTCCGCAGACATTGATTATTTGGCTTGTCTGGAGACCTGAAAGGTCTATTCCGGCGTCATCGTTGACTCTGACACTGATCAAAGTGCGACCGTTTCTTACAGTGAAATCTTTTCCGGATCCGCTCTGCTGAGGGAGCGTGACCACAACAGCATTTGAAACTCGGGCTAGTCTTCCTTCGACGGTTTCGTAAAGTCCCTGATTCGATACCAGGTCCAAAGTGTCCGGAAGCGGTCTTTGAAAACCGATTTTCAGAACAGAATCGGGAGAAGAATAGACGATTTCTGTAACCCCGTTGTATTCCGTCACTACTCCCCTGACGACGACTTCAGTTCCGATTACAAATGAAACATTTCCTTCGTCTTCGGAAGAAAACACGTTGACACCTCCCGAAGCGTCCTCAATCCAAAAAGAAGTTTTGGTCGTTGATCCGTTGAAGACGCTTGAAGGTCCTGTAACAACACCCGCCACGACTACAAACTCGCCCTGGTGCGCTGAGCTGTAACCTCCTGAATCAGGCGACTGCGCGTCGGATATAGTCATGACAGACCAGACTTCCGGAGAGTCGTATATTTCCTGGAGATAGAAAGGATCATCAAGGGCTGTTTTTGTCTTCAGCGTGAATTTTCCGAAAGAGCCTGGGGCTGTCACGTTTTTAAAGACAATCCCGCAGATGCTGTCCGGAGGAAGGGAGAGGCCGCTGACGAAAACAACGAATTTTCTTGTCACTCCGTCTCCAGCTATGGAGTCGACGAAACCGGATTGTCCAACTTCGACATCTCCGACAGTTCCGCTCCAATGCCAAGCCGTGTCTGATAATTCAAAAGAAGCGAAATTAAGAGTGTCCATCTCGGCTTTTAATACTATGGTAATATCTCCGGTGGAAGATACCGGAACCGAGGAAAGGAAAGGTTCGGCGAAACCGCTTCCGTTACCGCCTTTTCTGATGTCGAAAAGGCCCCTCGGCATCAGTTGATAACCTGATGTGTATGGGGATGAAGGGGAATACTGGGATACGACTCCGGTTATGGAAAAACCGTCTTCCGGGACAGGTTTGCCGGCAATGTCGGATGCTTCTATTCGTAACTCGAAAGTTCCGGTTGGGTCTTGAATCGTCATATTCTGTCCGGTTTGGGGAAACACGGGAGACGTCCTCAGCAAATTATCTATTTTAACTAGCCGGCCTTCGAAATTTTCAACTCCACCGGTTCCCTCAAGAGAAAGCGTTGAGCAGGTGACAGTCAAAGGTTTTGGTTGTTGCGAGGGGTGAGGGCCAGAAACAATCGACGCAGGTGACAGTTCAGTCAGGCCGTTCCATTGGGTCACAGTCCCCTGAAAACTGGCGCTGTCTCCTATGGACAATCCTGACCCCGGGTTGTAAACGCATACTCCGGCGGTGTTGTCCTCAAGAAAATATTGTCCTCCCAATTCTCCCGCCACGGTCATAATTCCGGTGATGTTCACTGTCTCGCCGAGAAGAAGGGGAATTCCCTGGGAGTTGTTCTGCCGCAGAAGAGATATCGGTATCGTTCCGTCAGACCTGCTTACTAAAATTTCTGGAAAATCAGAAATAGGGGATAGGGCAGTGTCTGATTGAGAACCTGTGAAAACTTGAAGAGTTTCGACTCCTGAAACCCGAGGCGTTACGTCTGCGAGATTCAGAGTGCCGTTGAAAATCTGGTTTACGCAAGCGTTTTCTATGGAGAGTGTGTCTCCAGCAATGGTTAAAACCGCGTTCAGAAAGCCTGCGCCGGAAAAGGTGTGCGATCCCGTAAAGTCAAAAGTTTCTGGAATAATGATTCTGACACTGTTTATCTGCCCGAAATCAGTCGAAAAACGGATTGATAGATTTTCCGGCACGCCCTCCAGGAGCTGGTTTGGATATAGAGTCACTTTTCCGATTCCGGAGAATGACCTGTAAATGTCAAAATCTCCCCTGGGCTCAAGTTTGAAATCGTCGTAAGAATAGTTTAGAATTCCTACGATTGCCGCGAGCGTATCGTTGAGAGACGGCATAGTGTAACTTGCTTCATCGTTAACCCTACAAGGGCCTGATCCGTCGTCAATTTCCCACTCTCCATAACCGAGGGTCGTGTCGGTGACGACAGGATTCATCACGCCGACAAGTACACCTTCGTACATTTCAGCGGTGTCTGGATTCGAAGTCGCCAAAGCGCTCGTATTGACTATTGTAGGAGCCGGCAGGTCGCACCCTGAAGCGAGAACGGTCAGAGACGACACGTACCCTATTTCAGTTTTACCCCAGTACTCGGTCACTGTTCCAGTCACCCTGATCGAATCTCCAGTGTTTACAGTGTAATAAGTGGAATAAATTAGAATTCCGCTGTAAGGACCCAATGAATCCTGAATGTATATCGGGTCGTTTGTGAATGTTCCGTTCTGGACTGTGACTATTCCTGAAGTCGTCACCACAGAACCGATATACTGTCCGGTCGAATCCGATTGAATCTCCCTGATTCTGACGTCGGCAGATAAAGTAAAAACCCGCAGAACAAGGAAAATTAAAAAAAGACGGCGCATGTATGCCATTAAAAGCCTCCTTTGAGATTTTTACTTTATTTCGCTGACATTGTAGCCAGATTTATCGAATTTTCTGCCGCACTTCACGCATATGCAGGACTCATGCTTGTCTTTGTCAGTTGAAAATGTCAGGTTTGTTCCGCATTCACATATCCATCCCTTGATGCTTGCCGGAACACCCATGACAAGAGCATAGTCGGGCACGTCTTTGGTCACGACAGCTCCTGCTGCCACCATTGCCCACTTACCGACTGTGTTGCCGCAGACTATTGTCGAGTTCGCTCCCAAAGTCGCCCCTTTTTTTACCTTGGTCGAGACCCATTTACCGCCTTTTGGGTAAGGGGCTCTCGGGTTGATGTCGTTTGTGAAAACCATCGAAGGTCCGGCGAAAACTCCGTCTTCGAGCGTTACCATGGCGTAGACGGAGACGTTGTTCTGAAGCTTCACCCCGTCGCCTAGAACGGCTTTGTCATCTACATAGCAGTTTTGGCTTATGGAACAATCTTTTCCTATAACTGCTCCGGATCTGATATGGCTGAAATGCCAGATTTTAGTCCCCTCGCCGATTTGTGCCCCTTCATCGACAACAGCTGTCTCGTGCGCGTAGTATTTTTTTTCCAACTCTAATCTCCTTTTGAGAGAAAATATTCAACCGTTTTCTTTAAGCCTTCTTCTAAAGAGGTGGTTGGTTCCCAGCCGAGGTCTTTTTTCGCCTTCGCGAAGCTGGCGACGCTTTTTTTAAGCTCTCCTGGTCTGGTGTCCATCAGAACAGGTTCAGGAATTTCTTTAAAAAATTTCCTCATCTCTCCAAACAATTCGGAGACAGAGGTCGCCACACCGGTTGAAATATTGTAGGTTTCATGGGAACCTGCAATAAGGGCTTTCGAAACGGCTTTGACGACGTCTCCTACGAAGACATAATCCCTCTGAAGTTTTCCATGCCCGTAGAGGATCGATTGTTTTTTCGATATCATCTGATTGGCGAAAATAGCTACCACTCCGGCTTCCCCGTGAGGATCCTGCCTTGGTCCATAGACGTTTGTGAAACGGAGGACAGTGAAGTCTATACCGAAATTGTGGGAGTATGACCTCAGGTAATGCTCTCCGGCGAGTTTCGAGACTCCGTATGGCGAGACGGGTACAGGAGGATTGTTTTCATCCGCTGGCGATTCTGTGTCGCCGTACATCACTCCTGCGGAAGAGACGAAGATAATTTTTTTCACCTCGGATTTAACAGCGGAATCGAGAAGGTTTAAAAGCCCTTGTATGTTTACTTTCATGTCAAACGCAGGGTCGGCGACGGATTTTCTGACGTCGATTTGAGCGGCGAAATGAATGACGGTGTCGAATTTATTTTTGCCGAAAATCTGATCGAAATCGCAATCGATTATGTCAGCTGTTATCAGTTTCGCTTTTTTTGTCAGGTTTTCGATTTTACCTGATGAAAGGTTGTCAACCACTAAAATTTCGTGCCCTGATTTTACCAATTCATCGCAAGTGTTGGACCCTATAAAGCCGGCTCCGCCGGTCACCAAAATTTTCATGTTTTCTCCTTCTGTGTTTGAAAACTTCAAAATAAATTATCCTTTTCGTTCTGTCAAGTTTATATCCTTGACAATGTTTTTCGTAAGATAGAAAATCAATTAAAAACGGGGGGTATATGGAAAATTCCAAATTTCAAGTCACCGAAGATTTTCTCAAAGAAAACTCTCAAAAAATCAAAGAAGAAGATCTGGAACTAATCGTTGAGAAAGCCGACGACATAGAGGATAAGGTTAAAAAAAGCGGACCACTTTCGAGGTTTTACGAGGATATCAAACTTTCTCTTTCAATGATAAAGGACTACACCAGGGGCAAATACAAAGCAATTCCTTTCTGGGCTCTTTCTTCCGTTGCTTTCACGGTTCTTTATATACTGAACCCAGTCGACATTTTCGCCGATCCTGTCCCTTTTCTCGGGCTTATCGACGATGTGACGCTTATTGGCATCTGTCTTTACATGGTTGAAAAAGATCTGAAAAAATACAGAATCTGGAAATCAAAATCTGAATAGATGAAGCTGATAAATCGCCGTTACAGGGTAGAAGGAGAAATCGGACAGGGGTCTTACGGCGTAATATACAAAGTCTCGGATCTTCAGGACGAAAAAAATCCTTCCAAAACACTGAAAATCTACAACACAGACAAATTGGTCAACCAGGATCTCGACGCTTTTAAAAACGAGTATTTCTACACCAAAAGCATTGATCTGCCCTGCGCAGTAAAAGCCCACACATTTGAAAAGATATACAACATTGACGGTTTTTCTTTTTACGGCAACTACTATTTTTACACAATGAACTATATCAGAGGAAAGAACATTTCGTCGTTAAAGCTTTCGACAAAAAAAGAACGTTCTCTTTTGGCAGAAAGGCTTTTGTTCACCCTTAAGTGGCTTGAATCAAATGGTTTCGGTCACAGCGATTTACACCGGGAAAATATTTTGGTCGATGAGAATTCCCAGATAATCCTTTTGGATTTCATTCAACCAAAAATAATTCAACTCGAAGAAGACGATTTAAAAGCTTTCATAAAAGAAATCACCGGACATGATTTAGCAAAGGCATTAATAGACCATCAAAAACTGAAGTTTAGAAATATTTGCCCCAAAGCTTTTTTTGACTTTGTCAGAAAATATTACAGGATGAACATAGGGACTATTGGACATGTCAAAAGTCATTTTGACAGAGCTTTGACCCTTTCAGAAAAGGCAAAGATCTTCAGAATAAACGCAGTTAATTACAAAGATAATTATTACGATATACTCAATGGTTATTTTAAATCATACTCTGAAATCAACGAATATTTTTACATAGAGCTCGATTTATCAAAAGATCCGCTCACTTATTTCAACGATTTTAGAAATCAGATGATGAAATCGCTCGATTTAAGGGGTATTAAGTCTTCAGAAATCACAAAAGACGAGACGATTATAGACAAAGACTCAAAAGCCCTCGACCATATAATTTCATCTATTGAGAAACTGTCCTTATACGGCAAAGTCGCTGTCAGTTTCAAGGGTAATAACCGAAAAAACGAACTGACAGAGACAATCGAGGCTGTCGAAGAAAGATTCAAGGGTGAAGGTCTCTTGATTCTTACTCCGATATTGTCAGATTCTGGCAAATCAAGCGGATTCTATAATATTTGCGAACCTCCGGACAGCGACAAGTTTGAAAATTTTCTCAAGGAAAAAATAAAGAATATCTTCTACGCTTTAGATGTTGACGACATAATAGACTACATGCGCAAAAATGGAAATTATGATATTTGCAGAATTCTTGAAAACGTTTTGAGATCCAACAGGTCTTTGAAAAGCAGTTCAAGAACTCTGAATCTTATAAATAAAAACGCTTTAAACCGTATTTTTGAAGACAAATACCGCCGGATCAAAGATAGCACCGATTACGAATATTTTTTCAGCTATTTTGAATTGCTTAAAAGGCCTGTCGATATATCTTTGTTGAAATTGTTTTTGGGCGACGGGCCTGGAAAATCTCTGGATGAAATCATATATGACCTTCTCGGCTTAAACCTTTT
The DNA here is from genome assembly GCA_016926475.1 of candidate division WOR-3 bacterium. Lineage (NCBI taxonomy): Bacteria > Pseudomonadati > Caldifarciminota > Caldifarciminota bacterium. The sequence goes on from JAFGON010000046.1 coordinate 30,143, forward strand.
GGCCTTTCAGCCAGGCGGAGCATTGGACTACTACGACCGGACCACCGAAGTGAAAGTCCGTTCATACTTTAAAAAAGAAGATTTCAAAAATAAGGCTTCTTACGACGTGATAAAGTATTTAGAGAAAAAAAACCTCAGGATTGACGAGGAAAAACTTCTTCTGAATTTATACTTTTCGACAAGTCAATTTTTTGAGTATTCACGTTTTCTGTTTTCCCATTTCATCGAACCATTCAGAAATTTAAACAGCATAGAGAAAATCGCCGAAGATTTTATTTATAAAATCGAATCCAAAAATCTCTTGAAATCAGTAAACCTTCCCCAGGGTCTGCCGAGAGAAACCATAAAATATATCTACATAAAATTGAAGAACAAGTTCGACCTATCTCGTAAGATCGAGAATCTTTTAGATTTTGTAGAAAAGGACCAACCCTGTGCATTTATCAAATACAACGTTCTGTTCGACGTATTCAGCCAATACCTGAACTCGGGGGACATGGAGAATTCAAAATCAATTTATGACGTTATTTCTGTCGAAAAGGAAAATTTGGGCAAGTATCAGAACCTGGCATTTTTGATATATCGTGCAAAGTTCTACACTCTGTTTTCCGAGTTTGAAAAATCAATATCAGACCTGAGGGATTTTTTCCGTAATGTTCACAAGGAAAAGGATGACAAGACAAAGTATTTAACTTTGAAAGCTCTTGAAATATTGGCTGACCTCTACCATAAACAGGGAAAAATGCAAAAATTCGCGAATACTATTAGAATTTTCCTTGAAAAGGCAAAAGTTGTATCGGACGAAAACGGGGATTTAAGCTACTTTTTCTCTGCAAATACAGATTATGCTTATTACCATTTCAATTACGGCAAGAGGTCTGAAGCAAAGAAATATTTCCAAAAAGCCCTTGAACTCGCACAAACATACAAAGACTACAACGACCTGATTCTCGCTTCAAACAACCTCGCAGCAATCGAAAACGACACTAAAATCACCCTCGAATACCTGAGAGACGCGTTGAAGTATTCAAATATGATAGGGGAGAACGTATACATATACCTTGTTATTTCAAACATACTGTCTCTCAACATAGATCCTGTTAAAAAATACGGATTCATCAGGGATAATATGAGCATAATTCTGAACTGCAACACGGACCATGAGATTTCTGTTAAATTCTGCCTTGATCTTTACTACTCTATCATTTGCATCTTGTTGTCACTTGACAAAAAAGAAGAATTGAGTTTTTTCTTTGAGAAATTGGAAAAAATCGAAATCGAAAAACAAAGAATGCCTGACGCTTTTCTGTTGAAGAAAATCGTTCAGACCTTCTATCAGATTAGTTTAAATGGCTATAAAAAAGATTACTTTAATATTTATTATAAATTATTGGATGAATTTAACGATATATACAACTATTCTATAATTGTTTATATGTATATCAACAGCCTTTTCTACCACCTGGACGACAGTCAAATTGTTTTTATTTCAAAAAAAATTATCAGTTTGTTTAAAGATATTTTTGCCGGTGACGAGATAAACAGCGTCAGAATGTTCGTAAAACTTAAAACGTCGAAATTTAAAAAAGAGTCCCTGAAAAGGTACATTGAGAGGTATGTCTCCGGTCTTTCGAATTTGAATTATCTCTCATACAGGATAATTTTCATTTTATCCCAAGCGCTGAAGGGGATGGGTGATGACGAATACAAAAATCTGCTCTCCTATTCCGCAGAAGAGCTTGTGAAAACCAGGGACAGTTTCAAAAACAAGAGGTTGTTTAAAAAAACCATGTGTTTTCGTATTTTATGTTATTTTAAAAATGATTTTCCATCGGAGTACAACCGTTTAATTGAAAAGAAGGAAAAATTTCAATTCACAAAAAATTCTTTCCTCGATTTGAACAGACAATTGCAGTTAAACTATTTTTCAGAAAATCAAGTGTTGATAAAGAATGTCATATCGGCTGTTTTGCGTTCTTTGAATTACGATAGAGGAGCTTTTTTTACATCTCTTCAGAACAAAATCCCGCAAATTGTCGTCTACAGAAAAAAATATTACTATTCAGAGGACGATCCCTATTTTATCGATAAAATCCCTCTTGAAAAGTCAACGGAAGTTTTCACCGGACTTAACGAAGACAAATATTCCTCAATCAAATCTTTCATCTCTATTCCTGTAGTAAACGAGTTGTATTACAAGAGGTTCATGCACCGGATCAACAGGGAAAAATCTAGAAGATCTTCTCTCACCAAAAGTCTTTTATACGAAAACAACATAATCGACGGTTTGATTTACCTTGACAAAAAAAATGGCTTATCGGACAGTTTCAACCCCGAATATCTCAATTTATTGTCATTTACGTTGTCACAGTACTGGAATTACAACAGGGCTGAAAAGCTTTATATGAGAGACGGGCTGACGAATTTATATTTGAGAAACGTTTTTTTGAATAAGTTAAGGGAGATGATCCACAGAGAAGAAGAAAGAGTGCATAAATTGTCTTTGATAATGGTGGATATTGACGATTTCAAAAATGTAAACGATCTGTTTGGGCACTCAAGGGGCGATTATGTGCTGAAAAAACTCTCTGAAATAATGGTAAAAAAAATCAGATCATCAGATTTGGTTGGAAGATACGGAGGTGAAGAGTTTTTGATTGCTCTTCCGAACACAAACATCCATTCTGCTGTTGTCGTAGCTCAAAAGATCAGAGAAGTTATAGAAAAATCCCAAATAATAGGCGACGCTATGAAACTCACTATCAGCTGCGGGGTCGCAGAATATCCAAAAGATTCTCAATGGCTTGAAGAACTTATAGAAAAGACGGATAAATATTTGATAAAAGCTAAAAATCTAGGTAAAAACCGTGTTGTATCGTCAATAGACGAAAATTCAACTTAGCAATCAAAACGGGAAAATACTGATCCAAAATATTTTTGCATCGTAAAAACGTAGTTTAAGTAAAAATTATATTTTAAATTAAACGCCGATAATAAACATTATGTTAAATTGACTAATTTGCGTTACCGTTTGTCAACATAGTCGCGCAAAGTGTAAAAAACATAGAACCGTATATTGTCCCGTAAAAGCAAAGTACGAATGACCAGAGTGCGAAAAAGATCGATCCGATTATAATACCAGCAAGGGCGAATTCATCACCTTTTTGGTTTTGGTTGTTTTCTTTCAGTTGTTTTCTGGCTATTATACCTGTTATTATTGCCGGAATAGCCGAAAGCAAATGAAAATAAATTGAAGCCACGGAAAGAGCGAATGAGACGATGGCGAGGTCGTTGTATTTTACTTTTTTCACGTCAGTTGAACCACTGGTTGCCGTTTTTTTTTCTTCCAAGGGCGGATTTTCTTCAATTTTCGGAGCAGGAAACATTTTTTCATAGCATTCTTTGCAATAGACCTTTTTATCGACTTCTTCCCTGCACATATGGCAAATATTTTTTCCGCAAACGCTGCACTTGTCGCAAGCGATTATATCGGGATGAAAGAAGCAATTCGTAGGAGTATCCATGCAGAAAATTTACCATAAAACAAAAAAAAACAAAACATTTTCTGAATTGAAATATAGCCGCAATTAAGTTTTCTTGACATATAAAATTTTGTAAATTAAATTGGTGGAAATACTCAGGAGGTAAAATGGACAAAAAAATCAATTTTCAAAACGCCATGGATAAAATCAAAAATGGTTGGTCATGGTTTCAAAAAGACATAATGAACTATGGACTCACAGTACTCGTTGGCGCTCTCGTCTCGTTTCTGACGTTAGGTGTTTTAACGGGACCGATAATGCTGGGGTTATTGAGTGCCGCGAGAAAACAAGAAAAAGGGGAAAAAGTCGAAGTCGGACTCGCGTTTTCTCAGATGTCAAAATTCATGCCTTCTTTTGTCTTCACTGTAATAGTAGGCGCGGTTTATGCAGTTATATTGGTGGTATACTGGCTTCTCATAATTCTTTTGACCGCTATAAAATTGGGTATCTGCGTCTGTTTGATACATCCTGCTTTTATAACTATTTTCATAATCGCCTCGGTCATAGGACAGGTGTTTTTGATACTTGGTTATCTCCAAATACTCTGGGAAGACAAAAGTTTCTCCGGGGCTTTTAAAACTTCCATGGGATTCATAAGGAGTAATTTTCCAAAATCAATCGAGATTCTGATCGCCCTTTTCATATGCGGTCTTTTCGGTATAGTCCCGATCGTGGGAAGCATCGCGGCTCTTGGAATGGTAGCTTTTGTTGCCAACCAATACTACGACGAACTCAAAGCCGCTCAGGCTTTTTAACGGGATAATGTCTGATAAGCCAAGGGAGTAGCCATAACTCCCCTGGCTTTCTGAAAGTCAAAAAAAAATGATGAGCAAAAAAATCTTATGGCAAATACCGGGTTAAAAGACTTTAAGGTCTGATTCTGTCCATCATCCTCGGAAAGGCAACCGACTCTCTGACATGCTGTATCCCGCATATCCAAGCCACTGTTCTTTCAAGACCGAGTCCAAATCCCCCATGAGGCACAGATCCGTATCTTCTGAGGTCTAAATACCATTCGAAATCTTCCCTGGGAAGATCGTGTTCTTTTATCTTTTCTTCCAAAACCTCTATCCTCTCTTCCCTGACTCCGCCTCCAACTATCTCTCCGTAACCCTCTGGCGCGATGAGATCCACACCCATAGCGAGTCGCGGATTTTCAGGATCCGCTTTCATGTAAAAAGCTTTTATGTGCGAAGGAAATCTGTGAATGCAAACAGGGGATTGGGAAATTTTAGAAATCTCGGTCTCTTCAGGCGCGCCGTAATCTGCCCCCCACTCTATTGAAAATCCTCTGTCTTTCAAAATTTTGACGCTTTCATCGTATGAAATCCTCTTGAAAGGGGCTTTGACAGCCTCAAGAGGTGCCGTGTCTCTTTCGAGAAGGGCAAAATCGAGTCTGTTTTTATCCAAAACTCTTTGGAGAATGTGCAATATAAGGTTTTGAGATGAGTCCATTATGGATTCAATATCCGCGAAAATCCATTCGGGTTCAACTTGCCAGAATTCTGTGAGATGCCTTCTGGTTTTGGATTTTTCAGCCCTGAACACAGGGCCGAAACAGTAGACTTTTTCAAGAGCAAGAGCGTTCGCTTCATTGTAAAGCTGTCCACTCTGGGACAAATACACTTGCGTGTCGAAATAATCCACTTTGAAAAGAGTAGTCGTTCCTTCGCAAGCCGATGGTGTGAAAATAGGCGTATCGACACAGTAAAAACCTTCTTTTTGGAAAAAATCTCTTATGGCTTCTATTATCGAGGATCTTACCCTCATAATCGCAGATTGTCTGGGTGAACGAAGCCAGAGATGTCTCAGGGACAAAAGAAAATCCGGTCCGCTGGGTTTTCTCGGTATGGGATATTCTCCGAAAGGTTCTGATATGGTTTCAATTTCCCTGAGAACTATCTCGTAGCCGAATTTTGCTTTTTCTTGCGCGACGACTTTTCCTTTGGCTTTTATAGCGCTCTCCACTGGAAGGTGTCCGCATTTATCGAAGACTTCATCTGTGACTTCATCCTTGATGACTGTTATCTGGCAGACCCCTGAGCCGTCTCTCGCCTGCAGGAAATGGATTTGACCGGAGCTTCTCTTACCGGTCAGCCAGCAAAAAACTTCAACATCTTTTCCTTCATAAGCGGAAATTTCCGAAAACCGCATATTGACCTCCAAATATTGTGATCAGGGCGAAAAAAGAGGAACAGTGATTTCACCTCTCGGAATATTATACACAAATAGTTTTTGCTGTTCAACCATTTCGTAAAATTTGTATATTCCGTTGATTTTCTCTATGAATATTTTTTTCAAAACCGATTCTTCGACATTCGAGACACCCAAAACTTTGAAATCAAGCGCTATTTTTGCCATGTGGTAGGATTTGTGGTATCCGAATTTGTACCCTTGCTTTAAATGTTCCAGGACATCCACCGGGCTGTCAAACGCAGAAAGCAGGTCATAAAAGCCTCTGTCCCCTATCCCTTCGCTGCAATGAGCTAAAAAACAAAGTATTCCTCCTTTTTTCAGAGCGCAGGAAGCGTGTATTATCGCTTTTTGAGTCTGGTAAAGGGTCCTCGAATACGGTTCGCCGACCTCCACGAGGATTGCGTCTGCGAGGCGGTCGATAGGGACAGCGAATATCGAAGATGAAAGTTCTACGGCGTCCAAAAAGGATTGTCTTATGTCTCCAGTGAATACGTCGATTATACCTTTTTCAGTTCCGACTATTTGAATGGAAAACACTTGAATATCAAGTAAATCTATTGTTCCATCCATCTCCTTGTGAACAGGGTTGCCTTCAAGCTTCAG
>JAFGON010000047.1 GCA_016926475.1 candidate division WOR-3 bacterium
TACGTGATTGGGGGTATACTCTTTCTCAGTTTTCGATTATGTTTGAAGGAAGGTTGAAACTCGATGCTTGATCTAAAACCATTTACACAGTTTTATTTACACTCTCGTCCCTCTTCGTGGTGTGTATCTTTTTTATAATCTTTTGAGACCAAATACAATTTTTACCACGACTGATAATCCGCGGTTGATATTCTTTTTTCATTCGCAGATATCTTTGCTTTTAGAGTTAATTGTTCATTGATATTTGTCTTTTTATGTGTAGAATTTCATCAATGACAGGATTTATTCACCCCCAACATTCAATGCCGGAAAAGGCATGATTTTAGCGGCGATCCTTGTCTTTTTATCCTATCTAAATCCCGAACCACCTCAATCTGTAAAAGCTTACGACGTGCCGGACGACATTGGCGGAACAGTAATTGTAGAATGGACGAGAAGCCTTTCCGATTCTTCAGGAGGCGAAAACAACGTCTGGGGTTATAGGGTTTTCAGGATTCAACCGCAATCACTCGACACGCATTTTCTCGGTTTTTGCGACAGGTGGTCGGATCTGACTTTAAAGGATACTACAGCTGTCAACGGCACTGTATATGTTTACGGAGTCCAGACGAAATCGGCTACCGGATTATCTGAAATGGCTTTTTCAAATCCCGTCAAATCTTCAAAGTCAATATTCCGGGTTGACAGAATTGCAGTCGCTGTAGCTGTTTTGCTGGGGGTTGGAATTTTTCTCTTTTCAAAGGAAAAGACACTTGATTTTTTTAAAGGAAAAAGCGTTGACGGCAGTATATTATGGTCCGTAGAAAAAGGGAAACCAGTCATGGTCATCATCAGCTATGAAGACACTTCTTCAAGGAAAGGAGTGATGAGAACCCTCACGGATTTAAAGAGAATCGCCGGAAAAGTTCTTTGCGCGAAAGGCGAAATCAAAGTTCTCGCTCCGGGTTATCTTCAAGAAGCCGTTCAGGGCATTTTTATGGATATTTTAATGAAAGAGGGCAGGTTGGATGAATTCAACCCGCTTTGGATTAGAAGAACTTGGTCCGGCGGAGTGTCATATTCAGACGAAGCTTGCCGGCTTATAGAAATCTGGAAACCAGGTGTCGTTCTCGTCACAGGAGAACCAGGAATATGGACGTTTCAACCCTTGAAAACAGCGCTTCAGAAAGGCGCGGAAATAGCCGGTATCAGAGCAGGTATAGACTATCTTCCGGCGGTCGTCTCCGCCGGAGTGGCTCTTGAGAAAATTTCCGGGCCTTTTTCGGAGGTGCTGGACCCAAGGCCTGTTGTGAAAAGGTATTTACAGTTGACTGTTTTTGTAATCTTAATCGCTGTATTTCATATTCTTCTTTGTTTTGTCTTGATGGGGACGAATTGGCTTTATCCGACGCTTGGTTTAAGAGAAGCATTTAGGGGTTTTTTGTTATATCCATGAATATCATCTCATCAATAGTTTCTGTCATCGTGCTGATCTTATTTTTCTCTGTAAAAGGTTCTTTTCCAGAGGCGCTTGAGAGAGAAATTCTATACGGATTCAGGGTTTTGTCGGGTTTTGTGCTGACAGCGGGAATAATCCGGGTAGTAGGAGTAAATTTCAAAAGACGCAGAGCAGGGTTTAAACAGGGTGTCTCAGGTATTTCTTTTCTCATGTCTGCGCTCGTCTTTTTTCTCCTTTTTGCGTTTGAAAACTTTTCAGGGCAATCCTTTACGAGATTTATTTTCAAAGCAGCGGCGATGCCTCTATGGACGAGTTTCGCCTCTCTTTCCGGTCTCGCTTTTAGCACAGCTGTTCTGAAATCGGCTGACCTTAAAAAATGGGAATCAATCCTGACGTTGATGACCGCGTCTTATTTTCTTTTGACACTTTGTCTTCCTGTTGGAAACCTGCGCTTTGAATTTTATCCCGGTAGGGGAATCTCTTTCGACAGGATTCTTTCTGAAATTTTCGAAATACTTTTTACGGGAGGAATAAGAGGGTTATTCATAGGGTTTTTCTGCCTTGTATTCGCACAGAGGATAAGGGTACTCATCGGCAGAGAAAAGAGGAAAGATGAATATACGCCCTGAAAAATCAGCTTTATTGTCTTTGTTCCTACTGTTGTCTTCCATGGTGGGATTTGCCGTCGGATGTCCTGCTTTCCGGTCTTTCAAACGGGAAAGACAAATTTACGCAGAAAACAGGGAAAGGGGGAAAGTTGTCGTTATACTCGATTTTCCTCCCGAAACGTGGGATGAAATGGCGCCGGTATGCTTTTACGTAATTGAAAAACTCCTTGAGAAAGAAAACGAAGTGGCTGTAATGTCAACAGACTTGAGAACTTCCTACTGGTTTGAGTGTTTCAATGAGAATTTTTATTTTCAGGACAAATCGGGAGAAATCAACGACCGTGTGAGTTGGGCTGGATTTTTACCTGGGCTCCCTTCGAGCGCGGCAGAAATTTTCAGAGACCCGGAACTTGTCATCGGAAAACCTATTTTTAGAGGTCAAAAGATAAAATACGCTATATTTTCGTCCGGAGAGAACTTTCACCTTTGGATGTTTTTCGGCTGGGCGAGAAACAGGCCGGACGCCGTCTATTATACGTCTTCTTCGTATTTTCCTATAGCTCAGGTATATATATCCTCCGGTCAGGCGCCGGAGACCTCGCAGTCGATATCCGGTTTGAGCGAGGGGGATTTTTACCGGAGAAGATCATCGGTGTCTTGGTTTTGTGTTTTGTTTGCCAGCTTGCTAGTATTCAAAATAGCGTTTTCGGGCTTCAGAAAATTCTTTTCGAGGGCGGAAAATGGTTGAATTCGCGATTGGGATTTTGCTGATTTTGGCGGTTTTCAGCTATTTTTGGCGTGAAGGATTTTTTTTCAGGTCCGCTGAATTATTAGCCCAGGCCCTGACCCTTTCTTTTTTGGGATGGGCTTCAATCAGATTCTTTTTCGCCCCTCAGTTGGAGATCGCATCTGAATTACCCCTGAGGTATATTTGGTTTGTCCTCGGAGGGGCTATAGTAGTCGGGGAGGTGCCAAAATTCAAGAAAATTTCAAAATTTCCAATGAGCGTATTCCTGGGAATTCTGACGGCGCTTTTACTCGAAGGAATCATGCAAGGATTTTTCATACCTCAAGCAATGGCATTTTCACAATTCACGCCCAGTTCTGGCTTTATGTTACAAGCCCTCGCCCTGATGTTTTCTTCTCTTTCGGTTCTATTATTTTTCGTTATTCCGGACAAAAACCAGAACGCTTTTTTAAACGCTTTGAAAACAAGCGGCAAAGTAGTTTTGTTTTTTGTGCTTGGCGTCCTCCTTTCCGGGATGATTTTCACAGCGGCAACTTATCTGTCAGGCAGGGTAGCCTTTTTATTTTCCGTGGGGAGGGCTCCTTTTTGAAACTCGAACGGATAACCGATTCAGCGGATAAGATAGAAGTTCACATGGCTAGAGACGAGGCTCTTTTCGAAAGCGCTCAAAATGAGAGATCAGACAAAGCAATTGTTAGGTTTTACACAACGCCCGAACCAAGCGTGACTGTTGGCAGAAACCAGAGACTCGGAGCTGAATTTACACTGAAATGCCTCGAGACGGGAGTCAAGGCGGTGAGAAGGCTGACTGGAGGTAGAGCCGTTCCTCACGCCAACGAGGTTACTTATTGTCTCGTGGCACCGGTGAAAGAAATGTTTTCAGGCAGGGTCACGGAAAGTTTTATGGTCGTTTCGGAGCGGCTTGTCCAGGGGTTGAGAGCTTCGGGGGTAGAAGCCCGAATTTCCCGGGTGAACGAAGGCGAAGAGAGCACCGTATCATGCTTTGACGCGGTAGGAAGGCATGAAATCACATTCAGAAGCATAAAACTGCTGGGGAGCGCCCAGTACAGAAAAGCGGGTTACCTGCTTCAGCAGGGAACTCTGATTTTCCGAAAATTGCCCTTCGAAATAGAATACATACTTGGTTCAAAAAACGTTTCTCTGGAAGAGCTTCAAGGCACCCTGCCCTCGTGGAACCAGGTCGCCCAAAACATGTTTTGCGCCCTCTCGTCGCTTTTTGATGGAACTTCTCTTACGAGAGATTTGACCACCCGTGAAAAACAGCTTGAGAAGGCTCTTTTAGACAAATACGGGGGGGTTGAAAAGGAGAAACAATTTTAGTTTTAGGAGAAAAACTGCATTGATTTAATGGTCTTTTCATTGTATAAAATAATTTACATCTTCAGGTTCATAAGGAGGCAAAATGTCTATTCAATGCAATGTTGCTGATGCCAGTCCCAGTGAATTGCTATTTTTTCTCTCTCATTTCAAAAAAACTGGAACTCTGAAGCTTCAGGGAAAAAACAACAGAGGTGAAGTGTTTATAAAATCCGGCAGAATAGTACATGCCGTGAACAAAGATGCGGTAGGACTGGAAGCTCTTTACAATTTGGCGATGATTCAGGAAGGCAAAATAGATTTTGTTCAGGACGAGATCCCGGCTTCCGAGACCATCGCGGAAGAATCGATGCAGGTGATTAGTGAAGCCGAAAGAAGAAGAGCAGAACTCGCTGATCTTATGAAAAGAGTTCCGCCTCTTGAGACCGTTTTATTGAGAGCCCCGAAGCTTTCTACGGAAGAAGATGTAATCCTCAGAAAAAGCGACTGGAAGGTTTTTGTAATGACGGACGGGAAAACCGCTCTCAGAAATATTATCGAAAATTCCAATATTGGCATTTTGGAAGTATATTCGAGCATAACTTGGCTCCTTGAAAAGAGTTTTATCCTGGATCCCGCCGCGGCGATGAGAGAACTCGGTTCAAGCCTTTTGAAATTAAACGAGTTGGTCAAAGAATTCGGAGAAGGAGGAGTAGGAGTCCCCGCGTGGATTTCTTTTCTAAAAGAGCAGGTCAGAAAATACGATCCGGACGATTCAAAACTCGGACCTTTTTTAGTCTGGAACGCCGACAGCCTGCAGATAAAGCAGGAGAACATAACTCCGAAAAACGGAGCTGTTCTGAACGAATTCATTCAGAAATTGATTTCTATTGTTCTCGAAAAAGCTGTAAACGACTACGGCAGGATCATAGCCAAGAGAAAATACGATCAAGTAGCCAAGAGGATTTCATAAAAAATGGCCGACGCGTCCAAACTTACGGAAAGCGCGAGAATTATCGGTGAAAATATTTTCAGGACCGGCGGAATTAAAACAGTTGAAATTCTCGGATCTCTCGATGGCGAACTTTTATTCACACTTGGAGAGACTGATTCAAGCCTCTACGATATTTCGGCTTTCATCGGTTCCGTGAGTGTTCCTGTTTCAAAAACCATGAGGATAGAAGATTTAAAATACGCTGTAGTCGACTCCTCCGGAGGCAAAACGGTTTTGGTAACCGAAGAAGACTTCATTATTGGAATTCGATGCCAGGATGAAGCTGACCCGGATGAAATCGCAATAAACGCCGGGAAATATCTTAAACCTGAAAAATTATCAGATGTCCAAAAGACAATCACGCCAGCGGTGATGTCGAAGGAAGCGAGACTTGCCGCAGGCAAAATAAAACAGATAAATTTTCTTATAGAGGAGTTTTCTCAAGACAACGAAGTAAGACCCTGGCTCGATTTAGTGGAAAGAAAACTCGAAGACTTCAGAGGACAAAAAGTGTTGGTAAATTTTTTGGAAATAAAAGAAGACAACCTTTTCTTGAATCCTGGAGCTGAAGCGATTGACGAAAAAGAGGTAAACGAAGTCTCCAAAAATTTAATTGATTCTCTTTGCAGGCTTGCTATTGAAAAGCTCGGACCGGATGCGGCTAAAAACAAAGTTCACAATGTCATCCAGAAGATGGGATTTCTGGCTAAGAAAAAGGATTGACAGTGGAACCTCTTGAAATTCTGCGAGAAGCCACGACAGCATCGAAAGTTTTCTGTTGCGACAACTCATCCTGCAAAGAATCCGGTGAGTTGAACCTCGATCTCGACAAAAATGCTTTTTTGAGGGCTTGCGGATCAGTCAAGGGAGCAGCTGCGAGCATCGAGGGAGAAGATATACAAAAAATAATATTCCACGGCGTGAACATCACCGTGGCTTTCATGAAACAAGAATCCGATACGATAGGTGTTGTTTGGCAGGAGCCGATCTCTTCTCTCATCCAGCTCGGAAGGCTCGATGGGGCGTTGAAAAAAATGCTCGAAACACCTCCACCCCAACCAGAAGAACAAAAACAGCCCGAGATTCAAGCACCTCCTACCGAAGAACCTGAAGAAAAAGAACCGGAAAAGTTCGAGAAAGAACCCATGCAACGGGAACCGGAAATCGAGGTCAAGGAGAAACCCTCTGAACCCAAAATAGAACAGCCTCCACCTCCTGTCGTCAAATTTATATATGCGGCGGAAGTGATGGACAGAATAGAAAACCTCCTTGAAAAATATCTCGAAGATTTCAGCACTGTTATATTCGAAAATGAAATCTCGGATTTGGGGCTGAGTTTAAAGGGAGCCCAATCATTTACCAAAGAACAGATTGTAACTCTAATCGATAAATTGCATGACGCAGCGTCTCTGATGATAGGAGGCTCGACTGCCAATGACATGAAAGAAGAAATTCTCAAAAATATAAAAGATACGGAAAGGGAGGCGCAATAAATGAATCTTGTTTCACTTTTGATAACGGCCCAGGGTCTTCCTCCGGATGTTCAAAATCTCTGGACCATAAAGACGTGGATACTGGTGGCGTCCGCTTTGTTTCTTTGGCTGGCTTTCGTCTTGCTGGGATTGGCGGCGAGAAATTACGAGAAAGTCTTGAGGCAGACCACTGAGTGGCAGTTTCTTGTCGCAGCTCCTTCAGGCATTCTGATCTACGCTGTAATACAGGCGATTTTGCTTGTAACAGCAGGTAAATACAGACTTGTAGGGCTGACAGGATATATAGGTTACGGTCTTTTCCTGGTGTCGGCGGTGATAACCCTTATCGGAACTCTCAGGTTTTACGAAGTAATAAAAGGTAAAAAAAGAAAAAAGCAGGGGAGGTGACGAACCGTGGTTAAAACAATTCTGGCTGAACAATTTTTCATACTGGGAGAAATACTTCTCGTAGCCGCCCTTGTAATATACGGATTAATTCTCAAAAGGCTGCTGAAGTTGTTGAAAAAAAACCCTGTTTTTTGGATCCTTTTGATTGTTTCCGCGTTGTTCGTGCTCGTATCCCTCGTTTTCCATTCTTTCGGTGTCTACGAAAAAGGTTCGGTCGAGGATCCCGTTGAATTGATGAGATCACTGGGATTTATGGGGATTTTTGAAGCCCTGGCGGTTGTATTGGGAAGTATATTCGCCTTTTTTTCGGCTTTGATGTACAACAGATGGTCTCACAGGTGAAATGCGACTGGTGTAACCTTGCTTAAGCGTCGTTTAATTTTTAATTTAATCGGTAAAGTTAATTATTGACTAACATTGTGTTAATTTCTATAATTATTGGTAATGTTTTGATAAGCAATTTAAAACATACGGCAGGAAATCGAGGAGGTAGGTATGCTCAGGTGGGCTAAAAATGTAGTTTTGATTGTAAGCTTGTTCCTCATCGCTTCTCTGCTCGTGGCGGGCACGACAGGAAAAATTCGCGGAAGGGTTGTCGACGAAAGAGGCAATCCCGTTCCATACGCGCAGGTCATGGTGCTGAACACGAGCTTTGGAGGGTTGACAAACGCTCAGGGTGAATTCGACATAATAGGTATTCCACCGGGAACCTATATTGTCCAAGCCGCGATGATAGGATTCACCCCGGCTCAAAAGACTTCGGTCGTTGTCAACGTCGACAGGACAACGGACGTTGGCGCGATGGTACTTCGTTCTGAAGCCCTTGAAATCGGAATCGAAGTGACGACTTACGGGACGAGGATGATAGCGGCTGACGTGACCGCGACGGAGATAAGCGTCAACCAGGAAGACATGCAGGCTTTGGGACTTGAAAACTTCGCCGAAGCTTTGACCCGTTCGACTGCCGCAACCGAGCAGGGCGGGCAAATACACATGCGCGGAGGCAGAGGCGGAGAAATTTTGTACATGGTCGACGGAATGTCGGTAAAAGATCCCCTCGTAGGCGGCAGTTACGCCATTGATATAGCTACCAACGCAGTACAGCAGATGAATATAATGGCCGGCGGGTTCAACGCCGAATACGGTCAGGCTCAATCCGGAGTCGTAAACGTAGTTACGAGAGAAGGAAGCAGGACAAACTACTCCGGAAGGATTTCCTACTCGACAGATAAATTCGCGGGTTCAAACAGGGATTACAGCTTCAACACAGACAGATACGATTTGTCTTTCGGAGGGCCCGAACCTATATCAAGAGCTCTTTTGGGAAGAGGGCAGGAAGGGTCTGAAGCCGGATACCTGACGTTTTTCGTCTCGACTTCGGGATATTTCTCAAACACAGGAATTCCATACCCGGAACTGCAGTCAGACTATAATTTTCTTAAAAATAGGTTCGACCCCGACACTACCAACTACAGGGGCTGGGTAAGCCCCGGAGATTTTCTCCTGCAGTCCGACCTCAGCGAGACCACACAGCTTTTCTCCCTTAGGCAGAGCAATAAATTCACGTCGAACGCAAAACTCGCTTACCTTTTGACGAGCACGAAAAAACTTGTTCTTTCTTTCAACAAGACTTGGCAGTGGAGATTGCCTTACCAGCATTGTTTTAAATACAACGCTCATCACGCTTTGGCTTATCAGGATATAGCGTATCAATGGACGCTTGGCTGGAACCACACCATTTCTGCGAAAGCGTTTTATAACATTAAAGTAGGTTTTTTCCACAACCAGGACGCGAGAGACCATGGACACAATCCTGATTACTTCTATCCCGGTACTTTCCCTGAAGATTATTTCCCTTACCAGGCGAATTACCTCGGTATAAGGTTTCTGAACCAAAACGAATGGGACCAGTGGGCAAGATGGCAGAGAAGGGACCTCAAGAGGTGGACCGTCCTCGGGGATTTCTCTTGGCAGGTCAACAGGGAAAACCTGCTTAAAATCGGCGGAAGCATAGAATATTATAAAATTCAACAGGGAGAAATTTCCTATACTTGGCAGTACTATACAGGCGCCATACAGCCCAAGCCCTGGGAACCTTATCCAGACCAGGGTGTTTTCAGAGACTGCTGGAAGGCTTCGCCAATTGGAGCGGCGTTTTACATACAGGATAAACTTGAAACGGAAGGTATGATAATCAACCTCGGCCTTAGAGCTGATATGTGGATGCCAGGAAAAGACTTTGAAGAATATCCAGATCCGCTTTCCGGGGATACTCTCGAGGCGACAAACAAGTTTGACATAAGCCCGAGGCTCGGTATCGCCTTCCCAATAACGGACAAGGACAAACTTTATTTTTCTTACGGCAGATTCATTCAGCTTCCAGAGCTTCAGTACCTATACGGAGCAAACCAGCAGGGTACATCAGCTTTAAAAAATTACACGAATCCAAACCTTGACGCGGAAAAGACAGTTCAATACGAAATCGGTCTCGACCACGCTTTCTCCAACACCACCAAAATGTCCATAAGGGCTTTCTTCAAAGATATTCGCGGTCTCATAGGCCTTATGACAGGCGGAACGCCTCCTTTCGACGGGCAGATTTTCACGAACCTCGACTACGGAAACGTCAGGGGTTTTGACTTCGCTTTCGACAAAACTGTCAAAAACTACTGGGGGTTTAGCGTCAACTATACTCTTCAGTGGGCTGACGGCAAGGGTTCGGACGCTTATGACAACTACCTTATTTCAGACCCCGCGGAAATTCCTTTGAAGACATACCCCTTGGATTGGGATGAAAGGCATTCGGTTAAAGGCAACATTATTCTCGCCGCTGACGAAGGGGAGAAGATGTTCGGATTTGTCCCAGACAAGTGGTCGTTTTCCGTGGAATGCCTATACGGGAGCGGTTTCCCATACTCCCCGAGCACAGACAACCCGGATTACGACATTCTCAAGGGCGAAAACTACATGAGGATGCCGTACCATATTCAGTGGAACATGACTTTTATAAAGAACTTCAAATTCGGACCTATGGGATACGGCTTCAGGGTTCAGGTTGACAATATCTTCAACAAGAAAGACGTCATAGACGTCGACGATGACACAGGGACTTGGAACGGAAACGGGACGGAAGTCCAGTCCGATCCTCTGAACCTAACAGACCCAAGACAAATAATGATAGGATTTTTCGCTGAATTTTAACTTTTTATTGGGGGAGATTGTATCTCCCCCGTGTAACTTAAAGGGTTCATTTTTAATTGAAAGATAAGGAGTGAGTCAGATGGGAGTGATTCAGTTTTACAGAGAAGGCGGATGGGCGATGCATCTTCTCCTCGTTTCCGCCCTTATTGGACTTTTTTTCATGTTCGAAAGGATTATTTTTCTTTTTTTCAAAACCAGACCGGACCCGATTGATTATGTCGAAAAACTCACCAAAGACATCAAATCCAAAAAGGGTAAAGATGGAGTGGACTCGGCTCTGAAGAAATCGAGATCTGATTCATTTCCCATAGCTAAAATTTCATCAGCCATACTTGAAAAGGCGAGCTACGGAAAAGACGAGATGGAGGAGGCGAGGGACATGGAAGCCCTAAAAACCCTTTCTTTTCTCGACAGGGGAATGCTCGTTTTAGCGGCTGTCGCGAACATAGCTCCTCTAATCGGATTCTTGGGCACTGTCGTAGGGATGATGATGGCTTTTGAGGCTATAGCAAAAGCTGGAACAGTCGAGCCGACTATTGTCGCTGACGGAATAAGGGTCGCTCTGATAACAACCGCGGCTGGACTCATGATAGCTTTTCCTGTAAGCGCGTTTCATGTATGGTTCAGCTCAAGAATAAATTCTTTGAGCCGCAAATTCGAAGAGGCGACATCAATACTTGTCGAGACTGTGTTAGAGCAAGAAATAGAGGAATGACATGGCTTTTAGGAAGAAAGTATCGCGAGAAGCTGAAATACCGACTTCTTCCATGTCAGACATCGCGTTCTTGCTCTTGGTCTTCTTTCTCGTCACAACGCATTTCCAGCGCGACACCGGCATTGTGACCAAACTTCCTCCGAGTGGAGAGACCCAGGAAGCGCAGGAAAACATCGTTCTCAGCATCGTAGTGCCTGAAGACACTCTTGTAGCCGGGGACAGCGTAAAAGTCGGAGGCGTCAAAGTGCCGTTTTCGGACCTTCAAAGTGCAGTCTACGACTCGGTCTCAACCGCCATCGAATCGAGAAAGATGAAAGCTCCTCTGATTTTTGTCGAAAAAGGAGTGACATACGAGAGAATGCTCGAAGTCTACGAAGAAGTTATGAAAGCCGCCGACAAACTCGATTTGGAACACCCAGAACTTCCGGAAGCCGATTGGTTCAACAAACAAACGGTCGCGGCGCTTATTAGCGTTCAACTCAGGCCGATAACAGGCTGGTAGGCGGTTTTATGAGAGTGGAAAAAGAAAAAAAAGTTGAAGCGAGGATACCGACAGCTTCGATGTCGGACATCGCTTTTTTGCTTATTATATTTTTTATGGTTACAACAGTTTTCAGACAGGAAAGAGGTCTCGACATCACCCTTCCTGGGTCGAACCTCGCAGTGAAACTGGAACAGAGAAGGATACACCACATATATCTGGGCTGGTCTTCGAGAAACCCAAACGAGAGGGTTCCCATAGTATCCATAAACGACCAGATTTTCCCGATGGATCAGGTTGACGGGGTTCTCAGGCAGAAGCTCGAAGAATACAGGGCGAGCACGACCGGTACCGACGAAGAGTGGAAGCAGTTCGTCTTCAGCTTGCAGATTGAAAGGGACATGCCATATGTATTTGTGGATTCTCTTCTTCAGGAGGCGAGGCAGGGCGGAAGGAACGTAGTTCAGGCCATTCAGATAAACTATGGGGCGAGAGAAGCTCAAAAAGGGGGATGACATGGATCGAAAACGCATGGACACATCTGTCCCTATAAGGACAGGGGTAATTCTCGCTCTGGTGTTTCATCTCCTCGCGCTCGTAGCGATTCCGGAACCCAATATACCGGAATACAAGCCTGCCGAGAGGAAGGAATCGGAAAACATCCAGCAGGAAGTAAATCTGCAAGTCGATTTTCAGACCATTGAAGAAATTCAGCAGCAGATACAACAGCCCCAGGATATCATGCAGGAAATACAGCAGAGCGGCGAAATAATTTTGTCGACAGAAGGCGATACGCTGATTGGGGGCGCCGCGTCGGACGTTTTTGAAGTTGATACCACGGAACTTCTTCCAGACGATCAGGGGGAAGTATCTTCAGAATACGTCAGCGTTTACGAAACACCTCCGAGACCTGTTCATATTCAGGAACCTGCATACCCATCCGCTGCGCTAAACCAGAATTTGGAAGGAACTGTCGTCCTTTTGCTCTATGTCGATATAGACGGAAAAGTTACGAGAGCCGACGTGATAAACTCGACTAATCCCCTTTTCAACGACGCGGCCGTTGACGCCGGGCTCAGATGCACTTTCAAACCAGCAGAAAGCGCCGGCAGACCCATAAGAGTAAAATTAGTTTTTCCAGTTAATTTTAAGTTGACTAATTAAAGGAGGTGGATGTGAAGAGACCTGTTTTGATATTTTTTTCTCTTCTGCTCGTACTGACGACTTCATCCGTTTACGGAAAGATGAGGGATGAATACAATGCTATGGCAAATCCCTATACCCAATTCAGAGGGATGGAACAAAGCAACATTTGGCTTTGTTTTACAAACTACGGGTTTTTCGGAAATGGCGGTGAATACGGTATAGTAGGATACTCTTGTATGTTTCCCGCTTATTCAAACCAGGAATATTTATTTCAGGGAGCTCTCTGGATAGCTGCCGTCACAGGCAGAGATACCCTCTGCAGCGTAGGTGTAGACGGGTGGGCTCATGAAGGCGAGATGTATCCTGGAACGACAGCGGATGATTCTATACACCAGCGTTCGACGATTCCAACGTCACCTGTGTATGATTCATTGGCGGTTTCGGAGCTCGATTTTGTGTCAGTTTACTACGACACTTATACCGACCCTTCAATTCCAAGCATGGGTCCATGGCACAAACCTTTGGGTCTTCAAGTTACAATGGAATCCTTTTCTTGGTCTTATGAATACGCCGAGGATTTCATAATAATAAATTTTTGGATTAAAAACATAGGTAGGAAAAACCTTAAGCAGTGTTACTTGGGACTATATGTTGACGCCGATGTCGGTCCTGTCGGAGCGGCATACGACGACAAAGCTCAGGACGACGTCTGCGGTTTCATACCTTCAATTCCCGTTCAATACGGTGGTAATCCTGAAAATCCAAAAGACAGCATAAACGTCGCGTGGATAGCCAATGCCGGTCTTTTGGGATTTCCACAGGCTGGTACAGCACAGGGAGTTCCCACGCCAGACGTAACAGGGACCAGAGTTTTAAGAACACCTCATCCAAACCTTACAACCTCCTTCAACTGGTGGTACAGCAATCAAAACGATCAAATTCTCGACTGGGGTCCTTGCTACCCAGACAACACTTTCGATATCATAATGAAACTCGTCAATTCGCAGCTTGCGCCTGGTGATCCTCAGCCTGGAACACCGAGCTACGACGACCCTCGGGCCGACATTCTTAAATGGCTTTATCTCGGCAACGGATCTTTCGACCCGGACCAGTTGGACATCAAATACGAAAACCGTGACACGCTTTTCAATGACACGAGATACCTTCTGTCTTTCGGACCGATATACCCCGCTTTGAGAAATGGAGTCCCCGTTACAGACTCGATGTTCCTGCCCGGAGACAGCGTTCCTGTGACATTCGCGTATATCGGAGGAGAAGATTTCCAGAAATACTCAAACGCTCCTCTTTGGAGCCAGCACCCTAACGCCACTGACACAATTGTACCAAGAGAGCTGTCATGGTCACCTATAAGGTATGATTTCACTGATCTTGGTGTAAACGCGAGATGGGCGCTCGATGTCTATGACAACCCAAATGTGATAACAGAAACAAAAAACGGTCCTCATGTCGTAACTCACGACAGATGGCCTTCGATTATTTCTGGAGACACGATTTTCTGCGACACACTCGACCCGTTTTTCCATTGGCCTTACCCGCTTATCGTCGCGGGTGACACTATTGACTGGTCGGGAGACGGAATACCCGATTACGCAGGACCTCCTCCTCCGGCTTTCACGGAGATGTTGGTTGTTCCGGGAGTCCCCAGGCCGAACGATGTCGCAATCTTGTGGGGAAGAAGAAACAAAACTCCCACAGACACAACTCAGGATTCGCTCTGGAACGTGCTGCCGGACGAGCAGGTTGGTAAAGATATATTCGCTCCTAACTATGAAGATTTCCAGGGATACAGGGTTTACCGCAGTTATCCAAATAACGAGAGAGAAATTGCCGGCTGGACTCTGCTAAAACAGTGGGACAGAGGTTACAGGTGGATTCACGCAATACCCACAGATCCAAATTCCGACACCCTGAGAGTTCCGACAGACCCGGCGTTTGCCTACGGATTCTGGCTTGATAGA
This sequence comes from candidate division WOR-3 bacterium, assembly GCA_016926475.1. Lineage (NCBI taxonomy): Bacteria > Pseudomonadati > Caldifarciminota > Caldifarciminota bacterium. Next base: position 14,508 of record JAFGON010000047.1, read on the forward strand.
GATTCATTGAGAGCTCCCGATGCTGACCTTGCGGACACAGTCCTTCAACTTAAATACCAACTCGCCCACGATCCCTCCTTCTCTCCTTTAAGGCAATACGAAAATACATACAGATATATATACGTCGATTCCGGCGTCACAATTCTCAGTCCAGTCTATTACACTGTTACATGTTTTGATTTCGGGAACCCTCAGACAGGAGTCGCTCCTCTTGAGACCTCAAAAGGAAGCAACACTCAGAGAGTTATCCCAGGACCTGCTCCTCAACCTCTGAACGATGAAAAACCAGTGATGGTGATTCCCAATCCTTACAGGGGGGATATAGACTACTCGTCGGCGACGACAGGTCATCCCTGGGAAGATCCTTCGAGAAGAGGATGGACAGAGCATTCGAGAAGGATTTCTTTCATAAATCTTCCGGAAAAATGTACAATAAGGATATACACACTCAGCGGCGAACTTGTTAAAACTCTCGTTCACGAGGATATGTTTTCAAGCGTCCATGACTGGGATTTGATATCTTCAGACATACAGCTCATCGCAAGCGGTATATATCTTTTCTCGGTTGAGGATGAATCCGGAAAAACTCAAGTCGGCAAATTTGTCGTTCTGAAGTAGGAGGGCGAAATGAAAAAAATTATTCTTTCGA
>JAFGON010000048.1 GCA_016926475.1 candidate division WOR-3 bacterium
GAAAAGGATTATCAAAGACACTATAGATGTCTGCCTGAACGCCGCAGTGTCATCCGGAAAAATAAACGTAATTCTTTTCGACGATCAAATAGAAAAAAACACGGCTCTTCTGGAGAGAATACAGAAAGACCTCGAAATCAATTTTGACAAAATAAACACGGACAAACTGCACCTGGACAACATTGTCCCGTATATGCTCGGGTTGCTTTTCGACGAAAACGTAAGCATACTCGAACAAAATGAATCAAAACTTAAAAGTGCTTACGCCTTGATCGCGGGATTTTGGACGATTTTTCAGGCTTACCTGATAAAACTCGGGTACGGAAAAACGGACAGGGAAAGTTTTCTCCAGTATTTAGAGAGCATTGCGAAAAAAGAAGACAGGGCGGACATTATCGAAAACGACCTTTCAAACTGCGAAATAAGATCGAACAGGCTTATTGAAGAGATAAACCGCTACATACCGAAATCCAAAAAAATGCTCTATTCGATTGATGACAAAATTGAATACACGATAAAGAAAATGAGGTATCAAAAAGAATCCCTGTCGAAACTGACGAACATGGAGATGAGTTTTCTGGAAAAATCGTCAAACGAGATTTTCGAGAGGAAAGACGACGACAAAAAGGAAATGTTCACCGCTGAGTCCGACACAGAGAGAGGTTCCGCGATTTTCCCCATTCAGGCGAAAATTGAAATTATCAAGGAAATCTTCAACATCCTTAAGGTTTTGGGAAGCTCGGAAAAAGAAATCCTTTCGACGACAGATAAAATTTCAATTATGGAATTCAGATTTTACATATACGAAAAAGCTTTGGATCTCGTAAGGGATATAATAACAAACCCTGACACGGATAAATACGAAAAAGAAAAAAAAGAGCCGATAATAGACTTCGGGGAAGTGGCGATTTACATAGATGAAATCGTCGATTTCAACGTCATTATGCTGGACGACAATCTGAGGGAGATAATTGAAGAACTCGGCGGTAAAGCTATAGAAAAAAAGAAACTTGAAAGAGAAAAGATCATCATTGAATCGATTTCAAAAGCCCAGGAATACCTTGAAAAACCCACTGAAAAAAACATCAAGGGCGTAAACGAGATAATGCTTCTGGGAAAAGAAATTCTCGAAAGCTACTTTACCGACATTGAAATAGTGAACTTTTACAGGAACGAATTTATTGCCAAAGACGAAAAGATTGTCAGGTACGCCCTCGGTTACAGAGCGGCTCAAAATATTTACATGTCTTCAATACTATCAAAGGATATCGGTTACACTTTCAACTATCTTCCGACAAACATCTATAATCCGTTCAACATGATAAATGTTCTCGGGAAAATCGAGGAGATAATCAGCAGAACGCTCAAATCATCCGCGGGAAAAATAAAAAAGAATAATATTTGAAATTTACAGACTTCGTTTCAAGAAGAATGTTCTATGTATTCTTGTGCGGAGAAAGCGGCGATAGCTCCATCTCCAACAGCGGTGGCTACCTGCCGTAAGTTCTTTTTTCTGACGTCGCCGGCGGCGAAAAGCCCTGGGATGCCCGTTCTCATTTCGTCATCGGTCAAAAGATAACCTCTTTCGTCGAGAACATTAAAACTCTTGAAAATATCGGTGTTTGGTACTGACCCGACCAAAACGAAAACTCCGTCTATCGGCATCTCTTTAATTTGGGAGGTCTTGACGTTTTTCAAAAGCAGGGATCGGACGTTTTTCTCGCCTAAAATTTCCGAGACAACAGTGTCCCACTCGAAATGAATGTTGTCTTTATCAAAAGCGTTTTTTTGGATTATCTTTTCCGCTCGGAGTTTGTCTCGCCTGTGTATGACGGTGACGCTGGAGCAAATCCTCGAAAGGAAAAGAGCTTCTTTTACAGCCGAGTCTCCGCCGCCTACAACCGCGACGTTTTTTCCGCGATAAAAAGGACCGTCGCATGTGGCGCAGTAGGAAACGCCCCTTCCGGTGAATTCCTTTTCGCCTGGCGCTTCCAGTTTTTTGTCGGTCGTCCCTGTGGCTATTATAACTGATCGGGATTTGATTTCGAATTCTCCGTCGGTAATTATCGCAAACCTGTCGTCTTCTTTTTGTAATTCGGTGGCAATTTCCATTTCGAGCTGGGCTCCGGCGCCGGAAGCTTGTTCACGCATAATCTGCGAAAGGTCAAAACCTGAAATCCCCCCTGAAACACCCGAATAATTTTCGACGATGTCAGTCAGGCTTATTCTGCCGCCGGGGAGAGGCCCCTCGAGAACCAAAGTTTCAACTTCCGCTCTCGCGGCGTATAGAGCCGCGCAGTATCCCGCAGGTCCTCCGCCGATTATCACGAGTTGGTATTCGCTTTTCACGGCGTTAAATAAACCACATTTTTATCATTAAATCAACCCCTGAAAAGATCTTGTCTATTGGCTCTTTGCTCGTCCGTATTTTCAAATTTAACCCAGATGGAATTTTCCGGTGACGATGTGCTGAATTGGTACAAAATACAGTTGACAATTTATCCCCTTGCTGGTATAAAACAGATATGAAAACAACTGTGATTTTCTTGATTTTATTGTTCCCAGCTCTGATTCTGTCCAAAGTAAACATAAACGAAGTTTTTTATAGCATACCTGATTCTCCGGGTTGGAATAATCAAGATCAATGGATAGAGGTGTTCAACTTTTCTAACGAAAAAGTGACGATGAATTCTTGGAAATTGGAGACCTCGACAGGGGATGTTTTCACGTTTTCTATTTCTCTCGATCCGAACCAGAGGGTCGTTTTTGTGGCAGACAGCTCTAAATTTATAGCACACTGGGATTCCTGCCTATCTTCAGCCACTTTGATAGTCGAATACGGAGCATCGATTGATGTGTGCCATAGTGTTGGAAATATTGAAATAAAAGATTCCCAGGGAGGGGAAATATCTTCAGTCTCTTGGGGCGGGACCGGAACTTCTCCCGCTGTTTCCCCCGGTTATTCTTTGGGGCTTTTCCCAGAAAACAATTTCTCTCCATCACCTGAGGATTACACTGTCTGCAAGCCTACCCCTGGCTCGACTAACAGTGAGATTCCGGCTTCAGCCATCAACCCTTCGACGTGGGGCCGAATAAAGGCGATGTTTTCAACCGAACGCAGGTAATTTGAGACTTAGAGCTTTCCTTTTTTTGGTGTTTTTACCGGTTGCCTGTCTTCTGGGTTCAAAATACGCCGGAGAGTTCATGTCTCTGGGCTTTGGGGCCAGAAGTTTCGCCATGGGGCAAATGGAATCTAATTTGACCGGGGAACATTCATTTTACGGAAACCCCGCGGCTATGAATTTTTCCAGAAAATCATACAGCGCTACACATGCCTACGTCTTCTCGAGCAATCTTTCGATAAACGGATTTTCGGTTATATTTCCCGAAGAGAAAAGATCCATGGGTATTGGTCTTGTTCACCTCGGATTATCGGGAATACCATACACAGTTGACGCTTTAAGGGATTATGGTGAAGATGGTTTGCCGGGCACCAACGATCAGGGTGAAAACAACGGAGCACTTGACCCCGGTGAATGGCTGGATTATGACATGGTTTCTTATTTCAGCGACGACGATTACACCATGTACGTCTCTTACGGGCACAAGGCAAATCAAAATCTATCCTTTGGAGCTTCGGCAAAAGTGGTCTACAGAAAAATTGGTGATTATTCGGCATACGGTGCCGGCGTGGATTTTGGCTGTTTCTATAGAACTCAATTTTTCGACTTGTCGGCGGTTTTGAGAAACGCCACCACTACTGTTCTCTCTTGGAGCACGGGTACAAAAGAGTACGCCTACCCGTTTCTAAAGAGCGGGATTTCTGTTAAAGCCCCCCTTTCATGGAGAGACGTGGGACTTGTCTTCGGAATAGAGACAGACATATATTTTGAAAACAGAAAACTCGCCTCGCAATGGAATATTTCTTCACTCAGCATTGACAGCCATTACGGAGCGGAAATTTCAATAAAGGAAAACTTTTTCCTGAGAGCGGGAAGCAACACCGGTCATTTGACAGCCGGTGGCGGATTCATATACAGGTCTTTTTCCGTGGATTACGGTTTTATGAGCCACCAGCAGCTTGGTTCGACTCATAGATTTTCAATCTCCTATTTTCCTGGCTAAGCCAGAGAGTTTTCAAACCACTTGATATAACCTGGAACGAGTTTTCTCGTCAGGCTGTTGTGCCTAGGCAGAATTCTTACTGAAAAACCGTTTTTCCCTGTTTCGGTTGCCGGAATCTTGCCTCTGAAAACGTACTGACCTTTTCCGGTGTTTTGAACGGAAGACAGTGTCAAGTATGATGGATTTTCTATTTCGCCCTTGTAATTCAATTTACCGTGGCATACTTCGACGAGTACGTCGTCGGGGTCCAGTCCGTCCATTTGAACCGTCGCCACTAAATCTATTTGAGTGCCCATCTGAACAGGTGTTGTTGTGTCCGCCTGGACATCGGTGATTTTGACTTTATCCCATTGTTTTAGAATTAGATCAAACCTGCTTGCGAATTCTTTTACTCCTCGGAAATTATTTTCTGACAAATTTTGGAAAGAGTTGTGCGAAGGTATGTAAAACTTCTGCGAATATTCGTATATCATTCTATTCGTGTTGAAAACAGGACAGAGAGATCTCATGGACTCTTTTATCATCTGAATCCATTCTCTCGGCAAACCGTCCCTGGCGATGTTGTAAAATTTTGGCACTACATCGTTTTCGAGAGTATCGTATAGTGAAGCTGTTTCCACTTCGTCTTCCGCATTGTAATCTTGGTAAACTTCGCCCACGCCTATAGCCCAACCGTTTTTTCCGTTGTAAGCTTCGCTCCACCAGCCGTCAAGAACGCTGAAATTCAGGCCGCCGTTGATGCAGGCTTTCATTCCGCTCGTTCCGCTTGCCTCTAAGGGCCTCCTTGGAGTGTTCAGCCATACATCGCATCCCTGAACCATGTAACGTGCGACGTTCATGTCGTAATTCTGTATGAAGACAATATGGTTTCTCAGGTGGGGAAGCCTGGAAACCTGGAATATGTGCTTTATAATTTCCTTTCCGGCGTCGTCCTTGGGATGAGCTTTACCAGCGAAGATAAGCTGAACGGGTCTTTCTCTGTCTGTCAAAATTTCGGTGATTCTTTCAAGATCGCTGAGAATCAGAGATGCCCGTTTGTATGTGGCGAATCTTCTGGCAAATCCAATCGTCAAAGTGTCGGGGTGAAGGACTTCTTCAGCTTCCTCTATGTCTCTGGGTGATGCGCATTGTTCGGCTAATTGTTTTTTCAGCTTTCTCCTTATGAAAGCGACAAGTCGCTCCCTTCTTCTCTCGTGCGTTCTCCATAGCTCATTGTCTGGGATTGTGAGGACCCTTTCCCAGATTTTCTGGTTTTCGGGTTCCTCAAGCATTTTCGGACCCAAGTATCTCAGAAAAAGCTGCTGCATTTCGCCGGAAGTCCAGCTGTTGGGGTTTATCCCGTTTGTGATGTGCGTTATGGGGACTTCATCCGGGTCAAGACCCTGCCATAGACCCGCCCACATGGATCTTGAAACTGAAGCGTGGAGTTTGCTGACGCCGTTGCAGTAATGCGAATTCTTGATCGCGAAAACAGTCATTCCAAAGTGCTCGTTTGAATTTTTGGGGTCAATCCTACCCTGAGAAACGAGTTCTTCCTTTGAAATCCCGATTTCCTGACGAAGATAACCGATGTAATATTCCACCATATCAGGATGGAAAAACTCGTTGCCTGCCGGAACCGGAGTGTGGGTGGTGAAAACGCAAGAAGAGGAGGAAAGAAATTTTGCTTCGTTGTAGGAAAGCCCGTTTTCTTTCATCAACTGCCTGATTCTTTCGAGAATTATAAATGCGCTATGCCCTTCGTTGATGTGAATGACGGTTGGACTAAGACCTATCTTCCTCAGAGCTCTCAAACCTCCTATTCCGAGAAGGATCTCCTGCTTTATTCGCATGTCTTTGTCTCCGCCGTATAACTGTTCGGAGATATACCTGTCGTTTGAATCGTTTTCAGGTATGTTGGTGTTGAGAAGATAAAGCTTTGTCCTGCCGACCATCGTCTCCCAGATTTCCGCGTAAACCTCTTTGTCTGCCATTTTGACTGAAATTTTCATTGGCAAACCGTCTGGCTCCGTCAGGGACTTGACGGGCATATTGCTGAAATCATTTTCGACGTATTTTTCATGTTGCCATCCGTCGCTGGAGAGGTACTGCGTCAGATACCCCTGTCCGTACAAAAGGCCTACTCCGACGAGCGGAATTCCAAGTTCGCTCGAAGATTTGAGATGGTCCCCGGACAGGACTCCCAGACCTCCGGAATAAAGAGGCAGACAGTCGTTGATTCCGAATTCCATGGAGAAGTATGCCACGACGGTGTTCGAGATTTCAGAGTGTTCTCTTTCGAACCACTTCGGGTTGTTTATATAAACGTCAAGGTCTTCTTTGACTCTCTTCATGTGGGCGATGAAACTTTCGTCTTTTACAAGAGCGTACCAGTTTTCCTGAGGCACTATTCCAAGCATTGCCACCGGGTTGTGATTTGTCGTCTCCCAAAATTCAGGAGAGATCCTGTGGAAAAGTTTTACCGCTTCTTCATTCCAGCCCCACCACAAATTGAAAGCTATTGTTTTAAGATCTGAGAGTTCTTCGGGTAATGAGGGCATTACTTTGAAAGTTCTCACGGGTTTCATTTCATCTCCCTTGCTTGTAATTTGTGTAAGTTACTGCGGCGGTTTTGAAAAAATCCGTAAAAATCTTTTTGTTGGAGCATATAACGCTCCCTTTTTCGTGAGGATTGTCCCCGCCGAAAAAATCTTCAACTGTTCCTCCGGCCTCTTTAACAATAAGCTCTCCAGCGGCTATATCCCAGGGGGAGAGATTGTCTTCCCAAAAGCCGTCAAAACGGCCGCATGCGACAAAACAAAGATCTAAAGCCGCGCTGCCGCAGCGTCTTATCCCTGATGCTTTTTCAAAGACGGATCGGAAGCTTGCGAGATATCTGTCAATTCTTTCGTGGGCTCTAAAAGGAAAACCTGTCGCGAATAAACCGCCTTCCAAGGATTCTATTTGCGATACAGATATTTTTTTATCGTTGAGATAAGCTCCTTCTCCCTCAGAAGCCCAAAAATATTCTTTTAACAAGGGAAAATAGATTGCGCCGAAAATTATTTTTCCATTTTCCTCCAGGGCTGTTGAGATTGAGAAAATCGGGAAGGAATGAATATAGTTTGTTGTGCCGTCAAGGGGATCTACAATCCACCTGAAAGGCGAAGATGAAAACTGAAAACCGTCTTCTTCTCCCAAAAACGAAGAACCAGGTACGATGGTTTGCAGTTTCTGTTTTAAAAACCTCTCGGTCTCTATATCCTTTTCGGTGACATAGTCGAACTTGGATTTCTCGGTTATCACATTGACCGAGTTCATGCTTGTCAGAAGATGATCACCCGCCTTTACAAGGGTGGACCTCAAATCTTCCCTGCTGAAGTTCAATTAGACAGCCTGGTGAAAATATCTTTGTAGGTTAGAGAAATCTTTTCTATTAAATCTTCTGGTATAGCGGGGGAAGGGGGAGTTCTGTTCCAGTTCTGCGCGTCAAGCCAATCCCTGAGCAATTGTTTGTCCAAAGAAGGAGGATTCACCCCAGGAAGAACAGATTCAGCAGCCCAGAATCTCGATGAGTCCGGAGTTAGAACTTCATCGACAAGATAAATCGAACCTGATTTGTCGCAGGCAAACTCGAATTTTGTGTCTGCTATTATAATCCCCTTATCCGCCGCCGAATCCGAAGCGCTTTTATAAAGCTTTATTGCGACCTCTTTTAGTTGAGCGGAAGTGTATTCTCCCAGGCTTTCTGATAATTCGTCCCATGATACCGGTTTGTCATGACCTTCTTTGGCTTTTGTAGTCGGGGTGAAGACGGGAATCGGAAATTTTGACGCTAAAAGCAATCCTATAGGCGGAACTACATCGACGATTTTTCCTTTGCTCTTGTACATCTGCCAAGCAGAACCGCATAAATATCCTCTGACTATGAATTCAAAGGGCAAAACTTCAAGTTTCTTGACGAGTACCGACCTGTGTCTGCATATTTCTTTTTCTTCCGGAAGGATAAAATCCATACTATCTACATCGCTTTCGATTACGTCGTTTGGAATCAGGTCAACGAACTTGTTTTTCCAGAAAAGACTCAGTGAGTTGAGGGTTTCCCCTTTGCCTGGAATCCCTTCGTTCATGACAGAATCATAAGCGCTTATTCTGTCTGTGGTCACTATAAGGAGTTTATCCTTTCCGAGCTCATAGATATCGCGAACTTTGCCTCTTGTTAAAAGACTGACAGATTTAAGATTGGTTTCTGTTATAACCGCCATAGATCCTCCACTTCATAGAAATATTTCAGGTGTTTTTTTCGAAAACTGATTAAATAAGTATATCTCAAGGTTTTTGACCAAAGCAATAACTGTTTTTTTTTCGATTTGGTCTTTTAGATAATTTCTTTGAGGCCGGGACATTGTTTTTTTCAGCAATGCCGTGTCTATGTCTAAAACATCGGGAGCCTTTTTTGAACAAGCAAAACAAACCGGCCCTCCCTCGGAAGGAGAAATTCCTCTAATATTATTAGAATTGCAAAATTTGCACTTTTCAAGGTCGAATCCTAACCCAAAATGCCTTATCAGGGAATAATAGTAAGGAGGAAGAAGCAGAAGTGAACTGATTTCATTTTCGGATTCGCAAATCGCCCTGAAAACCCTGTCCGTGAGTTTGAAAAGGTGCTCATCAGAAGATCCAGGTTGTACTATTTTCACCAAAGGCGAAAGGACATGCCAGCTTGTTTTTAGTTTGCAGAAATCCCTATGAATATCCCTGTAAGGATCTATCTCTGATGCTTCTCTTATGTAAAAATTGTTTCCAGTGGTCCTGTAAAAAGACACATGGAATTTGGCGGGAATGTTCCCGAATGGCCATGAAGCCGTTTTTTTTAAGTTTCGCCTTAAATGCGCCCAGACAAGACCTTGTTTTTGAGTCAGTAGGCACAGTGAATTTCTGTTTTCGCCCGACCTGACAGATCTCATTAAAATCGAAGGGGTTACGCTGAATCTGTTCTGAATCATTTCAATATATCAAATCACTTAACTTTTCGCTGACTATCTCGTCCGTTTCATCCAAACAGATGGAAACCAGCGGAACATCTGATCTCGTGGAAGATCCGTGAAATTCGACTTTGATTACTCTGCCGGTTCGTATGCTGTATTGTCCGGAAGCGATAATGACTTTTTGTAGGGGCTGAGGGATTCCGGAATGCCTTTGTTTTAAATCCGAGGCTTTTGCCGGGATAAAAATAAACTCGTCTTCCGTCCTTTCAAGTTTTGAAAGGTATAGTGTTTTGCCTTTTGAAGTTTTGAAAAAAGAAATAAAATTTTCAGGAAATTTGTTGACTCCTTTGAAGAAAACTGAAGCGACCGTCAAATCAGTTGTCTTTTTATTCATCGCTTTTTTCAGTTCATCCTCATAATACGGACAGATAAAAATCTTGAGACCGTGATTCGCGGCTTCAACTATTGAATCGAGGGTGAGGGGCTCGTCGAAAATACCCGCGATTTCAGAGACGCATTTTTGCTGGTAAAAGGATTTTCTCTCTTCGATATTTGAGGGGATCATGTCTATTCTGCCTTGCCTGGGCTTTCCCAATAAATTTGAGGGCTTGATAAAATAACCCGTGGTTTGTATAGACAAGGAAGCGCAGAAACCAGTGCTTGAAATCCCTACGATCTTTCCAGGCAGTGGAACGGTTATGTGCTTTTCACAGTCAAATCTCCTTATTGTCACATTGCCTTTAGTAAAATCTATGTCTTCTACGATTCCTTCGATGGGTGAAACAGCCCTTAAACGCGTGAAATTGTCTTCGAGAAATCTCTCGGCTAATATGGTTCCTTTGGAGACATTCGAGCCCTTCGATATTTTAAGGTGCTTGAAAAGCTTTTTGGGTTTTATTTCGAGTGGATCGCTCAGGTTCACGCAAAGATCTTTTTTGTTTGATTTTACGAATAGGGCGTTTCCGTTGGGAACCATTATGAATTTTAAAACACCTTGAAAAGGGGCGAGTGTCTGTGCGTCGCTGGGAAGAAGTTTTCTGTTGAAGATTTTCTTGTAGAGCGGGAATTTTTCGCCGCAGGATACGAGCAAGCTTTTTTCTATGGTTTTTAAATCAGCACCAGCGAGCAGTGAATTCAGGTTTACGAATACTTCCTCCTCAGTCGGTGAGTAAGCGAGAGCAACTTCTTTGAAAGAAGTGAAATCTCCCACTTTGAAGTGAGTTTTAGCGGGGAAAGGGGAAATGAGATTATAAAAAAGAGAACCAAACCTGATAATTTCATTCATATCAGGGTCCTTAAACCGAGATTTTTTTTCCAAGACAAAAGAGAAGGAAACCAGTTTTCTCCGTAAAGAAAAGGTGAAACAGGTCTGCCCCTTGAATCCACGAGGATTCCGTTTTCGGAAATCTTAACGAGTTTTCTGACGGGTGCTCCCTGACCTGACCCCGCGTCGACATTCGCCGATGGGACGATTGTGATTTCCGCTTCGGAAAAACCTGGATCAATGAATTTTAAATCCCCTGATTTTATTGAAACGCTGACATCTTTGCCGCCGGATGAAAACACTATTTCGGCAAGATCGGATCCCGAATCACTGTAAGAAAAACCGAGCGATACAACTGGGCAGTATGAACTGAAAACAGGTTTTATATCGAAATTTTCTGAAAAAAGTTTAACCAACCCGTAGTTTGTCAGATATCCGTCGTCTATTTGGATCTGTGAAAAACCTGTGGGAAGAAGACAGTTGAGAATCGTCTCAAAGACCTTTTCAGGCTGGGAGAAAGAAAATATAAACGAAGTGGCGTATATTGTGTCAAATTTTTTAAAATGCTCCTTGGAGTCGAGATAATTTAGTTCTTTGATAATCTCCGAGGAAATTGAATGCAGAAGTTCGGTTTCGTAAACCCCCGGAGAAAGAGAAGGAAAATGGGATCTTTTTCTGGCGATGTTTTCGGATATTTCATGGTCTATTTTTTTCTGTAGCCACAAGGCGGTTTTTTCCGTAAATAAGTTCCTGAAAGACGTCAAAGCTTTTTTACCGACCCCCAGGGGAATTGAGTACCTTTTCAAAAGAGCCGGGCTGGAGAGGTTTTCTCTGTAGGCAGTTATCAACTCGGTGTAAGAACTTCCGCAGCTTACAACCGACAGTTTATTTTCAAAAGACAGGTTTTCTGCCGCTTTTAAAAGGCATAAAGACGAAGGGACAATCGGCTCTGATAGTTTCTTTAAAAAAGCTTTCCATCCCTGGTACTTTTCTCCCAGTATCCTGTTGCTCATATCCTTTATCTCGTCTACAGCGGGATATATGTCGAGCGTGCTGTCATCGGGCATTATGTTCGGGACAATTTCTAAAATACAATCCGAACCGAGCATTCTCTCGACTGTTCTCTGAGCTTTGCTGTTTCCGGCGAAAACGACATAGACTTTTCCTTTTGGGCTCATAAGACGGACGGCGTGAGATACCGCTCTGGCAGTTTCTATAACAGGAGTTATGCTCTCGGATTCGGTCTGACCCGCCAAAAGTATTATGTCTGGGTCGAGTTCGACTATTTTTTTCACCCTCTCTGAGAAATTCAGACCATCGTCGTTTGAAACTGTTCCGACTACGTTGCTTCCAGAGTGTGACAGCGCGAGAGAAGCGGCTTTTCCGCTTAGAGAGAGTACAGTTGAAGCCGCAAGAGCCTTCATCCCTCCTCCTATGGAAGAGCAGGCGAGAGTTGTTAAAAGAAATTCTCCTGATTGGTTTATCAGGTTCAATCCGGATTTTCTTTCAAGGCAATCGCATGCAGTCTTAACTGTGATCTCGACTTCATCTTCAAAGACCGTGGGCACAATTACTTTTGATATAGGGCCTTCTTCGGAAAAAAGTACTGCTCTCGTGAATGTCGTCCCTATGTCAAACGTCAAAATCATCGGCGGGATTTCTCCATCCAAAAATGTTTCATTATTTGTTTATGTTTAGAAGAACTGCGCCAGTGAAAACAAGCACAAAACCGATAACCTGGAGAAAAGAGAAGGTCTCTTTGAAAAAAATCATTGACAGGATTATAGTGACAATTGGATAAAGAGCAGTCATGGACACTACAATAGAAGCGCTTCCGTGTGAGAGGGCTCCGTAAAAAGCCAAAGTGCCTAAAGTTCCCGCCGCCATGACGAGAAATATAAAAAGCAGAGCCGGAAACTTAATATCGATAGAGGACATGCGGTTTTTGACGAACAAAAGAAGAAACAAACCGAAAAGAGGGGCTATCAGGTTGTTTATACAAGTGACAGCCAACGGGCTGTTGTATTTTGTCGCGAGTTTTCCTAAAAAACCCCAGATTCCCCAGAAAAGTATCGCCAGAATGGAATACAAGAGCAACTACATCACCTCCACGGCGTCTATTCCGAGCATAAAAAGACCTCGGGATAGTGTTGTTTTGCATGCTTCAATAAGGCTAAGACGAGCTCTTTTTAGCTTTTCATCCGGAGCGGCGAGTACTTTATGGGAATGGTAAAAAGATGAGAAGTTCTGAGCGAGATCCAAAAGGTATCTGGATATCACCGAAGGTTCGTATTCACGCGCCGCCGTCGCGACGGCTTCAGGAAACATGTCTATTGAAAGTGCGAGTCTCTTCTCTTCTTCCGTGACGAGTAAATCGCAATGAGAAGGATCTGGTGTGGAAGTTCCCGCTTTTCTAATTATCGAGCAGATTCTCGCGTGAGCGTATTGGAGGTAGGGGCCGGTCTCACCTTCGAAAGAGAGGACTCTGTCCCAGTCGAATTCGATGTCTCTGACCCTTTTGTTCTTGAGGTCGTTGAAAATTACAGCTCCCGCCCCAATGCTGAAAGCGAGTTTTTCTGCGTCAATTTCTTTATCTGAAGCTCTCTGCCCTTCTTTGATTTTTGAAAGCGCTCTTTCTGTTGCTTCATCCAAAAGGTCTTCAAGAAAAATTATTGTGCCTTTTCGCGTGCTCATTCCATGAATGTGACCGAACATTACGTGGACAATCATTCCTTCTTCTATCGAGCCGGCTTTTTGAAGAGCCGCGCTAATTTGCTTGAAATGAAGTTCCTGCGGAATGCCGACTACATATATCAACTTCAGCGGTTTGAACTTTTCGATCCTGTAAAAAACAGAAGCCAGCTCCCTCGTCGAGTAAAGAGTTGACCCGTCTGACTTGGTCAGCAGAACAGGAGGCAGGTCATACTCGTCTAAGGGAATTATGGTCGCTCCCTGGTCCTTTTTGGACAGTTTTTTTTCGAGGAAGAAGTCGAGTGTTTTTTGAATCTTGTCCGCGTAAAAGCTCTCTCCTATGTAGTAATCGAAGCTGATTCTCAGCTTTGAATATGTCCTTTTGAATTCTTCAAGGCTTGAATTTTTGATTATTTTCCAGAATTTGACTGCGGTATCGTCTTCATTTTCGAGTTTCGAAAACCATTCCTTTGCCTTTTCCCTGAAAACGGGGTCTTTTTCTGAAACTTCTGAATACTTGATGTATATCTCGTAAGCTTTTTTCACCGCATCAGGTTCAAGGTCTTCTAAAACGGTGTTTTCGGCTTCAAACCCGGCTAATATTATTCCAAATTGGGTACCCCAGTCGCCTATGTGGTTTATTCCAACAGTGTTGTATCCGACAGCTTGTAAAATCCTGTAAAGGCTCGCTCCAATGGCTGTAGACCTCAAGTGCCCTACTCCGAAAGGCTTGGCGATGTTCGGTGAGGAATAGTCTATTACGACAGTCTTCCCTCCTCCAAAGTCGGATTTTCCCCATTCATTCTTCGCTTTTAATACGGTTTCTACGGAGTGTCTGCAGGCAAACGATGGGTTCAAGACAATGTTGAGGTATGGACCGGAACTGGAAACCTGGAATTCACGCGTTGAATCCATCTTTTGTCGGATTTCTTGGGCTATAGCTTGCGGAGGCAGTTTCATTTTTCTGGCGAAAGAAAATGTTTTCAGGGCTAAGTCTCCGTAAGACGGATCCGGAGGATCCGAAAAGTTCGACAGTATATCCGCCTTTTCAAGGCCAGTCCTGTTCGATATTTTTTCGGCGACGATTTCCTTTAAGCTTTCTAATTTGTGAACAGCCATACGACCCCGTAATCTATTGTATAATCTTCTTCGTCAAACTGTATTCTCCAGTCCATGAAAAGGTTTATTATTCTCGATTTGAAAGAAAAGAAAGGGTAATAATCCCACTTTTCTGTATGGCTTGCAACTGTTCCCGCTGAAAACGATAGGTCGAGGTCACCCTCGAAAAGACTTTTGGAAAGGGTCGAGAAAGCGCAAATTCTCTGCGCCGTGTCGGAAAAAGCGAGAGCGGATACGGAAATGTATTCAACCGGAGAAAAAATCGAAAGGAATGCGCCGAAGAAGTACGGGTCTTCTTTTTTATCTTTCCACATGTTTTGTCCGTAAATAGAACGGGACAGTTCGAAAGAATACCCAGCCGAAAAGTCTAATTTCAGGTGTTTTCCTGAGTGCCTGAAACCCGCGTAAGCCGCAGAATGAGAAGTTGCATAAAAAGAGTCGGTTGTAACGGTGAATACCGGATGATTCCTCTTGAGATAACACCCTCCCGCGTATAAGGCTTTGGTTAAATCGGGTCTGTAGGAAAAGTTTACGTCGATGTTGAACGATGAATCGCTTTTGATTTCAATCTGAGACCAGACCCGCGCAAGTCTGAATATTTCGCGGGAAATAGATAAGCCTGCGCTGTAAATTTCCTTTTCGGTTTCTGTGTCCGAAATTTCAGCGGTTGAGAAAAGTTTTATCTGCGTGGAGAGAGACGGTGAAAATTCCACAAAAAATTCCGTGCCCATTGTTTTCACCGAAAAACTGTTGAGCAGGAAGGACCTGTTGAAAAAGAAATATTTGTATCTTACACCAAAAAAAGATTTTCTGAGGGTCAATGAGGCTAAATCGAAGGAAGTTTTGAAAGGAAGAGAATCCTTGTGACCCTGTCTTTCAAAATTGTGAACAGCGAATCCTTCTGCTGACAGAAAAAAAAGGGGGAAAGATGTGCTCAAATATCCCTTTTGAGATTCGTAAGTCGAGAATGAGAGACTTTCGCACCCTCTGTCGAAATTTCCGCCGAAAGAAAGCCTCGCCATGTCGAGGAAATTTCTTGAAAAGTTTATCTGAGAATTTTCGGCTTCGTTTCCCAACCTGAAATGTGAGAGTTTTGTCTTCGGCATTTTCGAAAATGCCGGAAAAAGCCTGAAGCGTATGTAGCTTTTCATTTGTGAAAATTCCGTCACGGGAAAGAAAGAAAGGTCTCCGTCAAAAAGATGTGTTCCATAAAATCTGTCAGACAGTTCAAAATCTTCTATGAAAACTCTATTTTCCCCATAAAACAAGCTTGTTTGAGCGCGAGTTCGCGGGTCCATGAAACTGAAAACAGGTTTCGGGTCAAAATCCGGAGAATCGAGCCAAGTCTCTACAATAACTTCGTTTTTCTCGGGAATTTCGACTTTGAACTCTAACTCCGGTATTTCTCCGAAGACGATTTCAACAGCAGAGCTGTCGACAAAAGGTGTCGTTTCGGCGAAAGCCAGAAATGAAAAGATTATCAGAATTGAGAGTCCGATGGCTGTTCTTCTCCATTGAGATCAAGAATTGATTCAGTGCATTCGATTTCTACCGACAAAGCTTTTTTGAAATAACTTCTCGAAGAATATGTCGGTTCCAAATCAGCTTTCACTGTGTAAACTCCGGGGGAGACGACATTCGAAGAATTGTCCTTTCCGTCCCAGAGAACCTGGGTGTAACCAGGAGTTTCTTTGAATTCAGGCAAAAGATTTCTCACCACCTGCCCTTTTTCGTCATAGACGGTAAGGGTTATAACGGCAGGTTGTGTTATAAAAATGGCTATTGTAGATCCCGGCATAGCGCTGTAAAAAGAAGAAGGATAAGCGCCTTTGATGTATCCGTCTATCCCCGCCCAGTAATATTGAGCGGAAGAAGCTTCGAGTATTATGAATTGTCCGAATCTTCTCCAGACGGAAATTCCTCGCGGAGAAGTAAACTCCTTTTTTCCAGAGCCTTCCCTTCCGAAAGAAGTTATGTGTACAAGGTCTCTTGAGAATATATGGATCTGAGAATTATCCGTGTCCGTGACGTATATCATTCCGTAGTAATCAATTGCTACATAGTTTAGGGATATGTTCTCGAATCCGAGATCAAGACCGTCGAGGGATTTGATTCTGTCGCCGGCAAAGTTGAACATAGTAAGCCGTTTGTTGGAGTTGTCGCTGACGACTATATAGTCCCTGTCCCTGTAGTAGTTCCAAGGGTCTTTTCTGTCAATAAGAGCTATACCGAAGGGGTCGTTGAGAAATCCGACGCCGATGACTTTTATGAAATTGCCGTTTCTGTCGAAAACAGAAATTCTGTCGTTTTCGATTTCGGTCACCCAGACGTTTCCGGACTTATCGAGAGCGACTCCGCAGGGGCGGTTCATCTGGCCGGGGGAGGAGCCGAAACCATCCCCGAGAGACGAGACGTATTCAAGCTTTCCCTCTTTGTATTTGAGTCGCACGACTCTATGGTTGCTCTGGTCTGCGACATAGACATCTCCTTCAGGGTTAGCGGCTATACCCATGGGTTCCCATAAATTTTCCGTGCCTGTGCCGGTTGTTCCCCACGAGTTGACATCGTTGAATCCTATGTTGTATATGACCTGGCCCCTACCGCTGTTTACGGCGAAAAAAGCGAGTTCGTCGTCATCCCTGTCTGTCGAGAGATCGTCGTGTTCGATCAGTTTTACAATACTCACTCCCTGCGGGTTGTCAAAAGCGAGGTGTGAGCCAAGAATCATCGAAATCGTAAAATTCGTAACTTTATTGTATCCGCCGGAATGGCCGGCTGGCGGATACACGAGAGTAGTCGGGTCGAAATTCGATCCGAGAGAGAAGATAAAAAGTAAAAATGTCAATGTCATATTTTCTCCGTTTGTTTTTTTTTATGATAATTTATATTATGCCACAAATGAAAGGTCAATTCTCTGTTGAGAAGGTTTTTTTTGTCAAGACAAGAGGTCTTCTCGATAGTATGTTGAGAGTTGAAAGGTTTTTCTGATAATCAGTCAAATCTTCAGGGTTAAGTGTTGATTTTTTAATCGAAAATAAATGGGACACAAAAAGGCTGTCGTCTTTTTTTTTGTATGAAAATCGGACTTCCAGGTATTCGTCTTCGAAAAAATAGTCAAAGGGCAGAAATATTTCCATGTTGTTTGGTTTTTCAATTTGAAGGTCTATCGAATAAAAAACCGGTCCTCCAGTGAAAATGCCTTCCGGAGATGAAGGAACAATGTAAAGGAGAGGCAAATGAAAATAAGATGTGTCGGCGGAGAGGATTCTTCTGAATAACCTCGCTCCAATTGTCGCTATTCCGGGTGAATTCGAATAAGCCCAAGCACCGAGGATTCTCCAACCCGGCATTTTCGAAGAAAACCATGAATAAGCGGGAGAATTTTCCGATGCCCGTATCGTTTGCCCGTAGAAGGCGGAAATTATGCCTCCAATGCTGTCTGAGACCGTCAATTCGGCTGTTCCTTCTCCGGAAATAAATCCGGATATTTTTCTTTTGTAGAAGTCGGCGAATGAATCCGGTGTTTTTAAGAGTCTATAAGTATCTTCAAAAAGAACAAGAGCGTTTACGCCTCTGTCTTCAAAAGGCAAAGCCGAGAAAGGGGAACCTGGGTTGGACGGATCGCAGAATAGTGTTTCGTTTTCGACTTCAACCAGGGCTATCACGTGGTTGAAAAATACCGCCGGAGGATCAAATGATATGCAGGGGTTGTTTCTCGTGGCTATCAGTGCTGGCCATGCCTTTATTCCTACGGCTTGAAGCATAGCGATCAAAAGCGATACTTTGTCCTTGCAGTCCCCTTTACCCTGCGCGAGTGTCTGAGAGGGCTCGTTTGGGTAAAATCCTCTCCACCCCCATTCCTGCGCTGTGTATTCGATAGAGGAGCAGACCCAATCAAAAATCTTTTCAGCCTTTTCCGGTGGAGGATGACCTCTCGACACGAGAAGCGCTTTTCTTCTGACCTCTTCATCCGGGGTGAGTTTACCTCTGAAAAGGTTAAAACACCGACCGGCTATTTCGCCCATTTCATTGAAAGAACTCGCTAAGAATAGGTCCGTGTTTTGCGGTGAATTTCGGGGTTGAATGTCGGTAATTCTCAGGAACAGCTCATGTATCGAGTCCGGATTCGTTGTCGTTTTGCCGCTTTCAGAACCGCGTCGCCACGAAAACGGTTTTTCAGAACGGATTGTTATATCGAGCGTATCGATTGGGTAGTCTTCACCTAAAGGCAGGGAGAATATAAAATGCTCGCCCCAGATTGAGCTATCGGTGACAAGTGAGAATTCGGCTTCAAAAAAAGCGCAATCCGAGAATTTCGAGAAGACGGCGTATTCTTCCACGTATCCTGTGAGAGAGCTGTTTTGGAATGAAGATGAGATTCTTTCCGTTTTTAAAGGACAGATGTTTTCTCCCGTGGACACAATATATCCCACGGCACTAAAATCCTTTAAAGAGGTTCTGCTCTGATCGTATGAAATATAGGTAAATGTTGAAGCTTCTTCGTTTGAGTTGGCACAGAAAGTCATATTTACTTTGTAAGTTTCAGGCCCTTTTGTTTTTTCGAAAAAAACTTCGGCGTGGATGATTCTGGTTTGATGCGAGATCTGGCTGGAAAAAAGATAAATAGCGAGGAAGATTACGCTCAAATCAACCTCCGTGCATGAGTAAAAATTCCGGAAAAATGTCTTCGCTTGCTGACCTCATAAAGTCTTCGAAAACGCCGAATGATCCACGCGGCAACCTTTCCCCCCAGAACCTGACAGCAGAAGAGAAAAGTGTGTTTTGATTCAGAATTTCAAAATCAGCCCTTGAGAAAGGGGACTGACGGACGACCGGATAAACTGATAAAAATTTTCTGTCCCCTTTTATTTCGGTTTTTTGTATTATTTGTCCCGGAAATGGAAAAAGAAAATACCCTCCGATGAAAAAAGGCTTGAAACACGCGAGGAATGGTGATGGTTTGAAAAGATAAAGCGCTGAAAATCCGTCTTCATAGTCGTAGAGATTTCCAGAAAAACAAGCTTGAATCGTCAGCGAGTCAGAAAAGTCTCTCATGGAGAGATAATCCGGAGAGAACTTTGAATCAATGGACTGGATCTGAGAGATCAACCTTTCAATGATTTGCCCGTCATTTTTCAGCGCGATCAAAAAATCTCCGGTCAGGTTGATTTTGAGGTTGTATAATACAATGTTGCCTTCGATTTCAACGAATAATCCGACTGCGCAGGAAGATCTAAGCGGTTCAAACCATGGAGTTTTGATTAATTCCCCGTTTAAAACATCATAAGCCCATGAGTTCTGGCATTTCCCTGGAAGATGACCCAAAGGCGCTTTAAAAGTAGGGTCAACCCAAAAAGAATCATCTATTACTAAAAAAATGTCTTCAAAGCAGGGAAAGACGCCAAAAGATTCTCCGTTCTCTGAAATTCTCGGTGAAACCAGAAATATTTTTGCGTTTTGAGTTTCACCCAAGCAGGAATACAAAAAAACCGCTATTTCAAAAGGGGTGGCTTCCCTGTCTGCTAAAATTTCATTTGCGCTTTTCACTCTGAAAAGGGATATTTCGAGAGGAATATTTTTCAAATTTACATTGTCTTTTAAAAAACCATACAGTTTAGAGAAATTTTCGAAACCGTTTTGCTCTTTGTCAAAACTTGCTACAAGCTCTTCTGCTTTTTTTGACAGATTCTTGAGAAAATATTGCTGATCAGTGATCTGAACGAAAATTCCGAGAGCGGAGTCGAAAACTTCATAAAATATATTTCTGTCACTCGGAAATCCTTGGGAGGGTATCAACCCCGAAAAGGCGCCTGATATTTTCAGGTGGACATAAGAACCGGAGGAAGGAGGTACGAAATAGAAAACAGAATAGCCCCCGGTGACTTCATCTACCGGCATCAAGTCGATATAGTACATATTTCCCGGGACCGCATTATTGTCCGCCCATGCTCTAACCAAGGTGACTTCTGTGTATTGAGGGTTGAACGGGATTTCAATTTCATCGGATGTAAAAATTTTTATGTGACGGATAAAAGAATCTTCGGATACCGTATCTGTTATGAAAATTGTGTCAGGGTCAAAATCCTCACCCTTCATCCATTTGGAGAGTTCTTCTCTCGCCTTTATATTGAACTCGCCATTACCCATGGATATCGAATGGAGAAGGCTTAAAGAATAAGAAGTCTGTCCTTTTTCAAAGCCGACCATAGCTCTTTGGAGCACCTGTTCGTCGGTAGCTGTTCCGTTTTGTATCAGAGAATCAAGTTTGTATATGAACGAAGAGAGGTCTCTTTCATTATACTGATTGTGAAATGAAATCTGGAACATAAAGAGGAATATAAAAACCGCGACATTTGGAAGCATTGCCAGTAATGATAAGTTTTTTCCGTTGACAGGTAAAGGTTTATCTGATTATAAAGTGGTAGAAAACGCGCTGCTAGCTCAAATGGCAGAGCAACGGATTCTTAATCCGTGGGTTCTGAGTTCGATTCTCAGGCAGCGCACTTTTAGCGCCCGTGGCTCAATGGATAGAGCGTCGGACTACGAATCCGCAGGTTGCAGGTTCGACTCCTGCCGGGCGCGATTATTCCATTGATATGAGGTGATTTTATGACAGATGAAATATACATGAAGAAAGCGCTGGAAGAAGCTGAAAAAGCTTCAGAAGAAGATGAAGTTCCCGTTGGCGCTGTAGTTGTCAAAGATGGAGTCGTTATAGGTCGGGGTCACAACAGGACAGAATCACTTCTTGACGCCTCCGCCCACGCGGAGATAATCGCGATGACAGCGGCGGCTGAAACTCTCGGAAACTGGAGGCTCGAGGGATGTCAACTGTATTCGACAGTCGAACCCTGCATTATGTGCACGGGAGCGTGCCTTCTTTTCAGGATATCGAGGATAATATACGGTGCGGAAGATCCCAAATTCGGAGGTTGCATCTCGCAGGCGAAAATTCCGGAGATTCCGACGCTGAACCACAAGATAGAAGTCATAGGTGGAATTCTGGCAACTGAATCCGCACAGTTGATGAAAAAATTTTTCAGTGCAAAAAGAAACAGACAATAGTCCTTAAAAAATCATATTCTTGTTTACAATTCTTTCTTTTAAGATAAAATACCTTGTTTTCAGGAGAGGTGTCCGAGTGGTCTAAGGAGCACGACTCGAAATCGTGTGAACGGAGACGTTCCGTGGGTTCGACTCCCACCC
>JAFGON010000049.1 GCA_016926475.1 candidate division WOR-3 bacterium
GAATCCCGACAATCCCCTAAATGCCAGAGACCCTTGTGGACAAATGAATCTCTTCAATTTATAATGATTTTATTAGGACACTAGTGAGTTATTATATCATTTAATCATAAAACACAAAAGAGTGAATGGGAATAAATTCGAAAGCTGAGATCAAGCTGATACAAGTGTTGAAAAAAGGCCATGTTTTATTGTATATCATAAATATGTTTCCGGATATTTTGTAAATCATTTTTGCTAAAGGAGACCGGATGATTTTTAACCTTGTGTGTTTTATTCTTTCCGGCTTAATCGGAACACAGATAGACCAGACAATTCCCCTTTACAATGAGGTTATCACTCTTAACCAGACAAAACCGTCATGGGGGGAGGTCATGAGTGATTCTGTGGGCGTCAATATAAGCTATGATAATCAGAATCTGTATATATCGCTCGACGCATATCAGGACACTTCGACAATCGTAGGTTTTAACTCGACAAGGGACAACGGATCGGATCAGGATTTCTGCGGTTTTATCATAGACCCCCTCGGGACTTCACAGGAAGGTTACATGTTTCTGTTCGGCGCAGGCGGAAATTTCTTGGACGCGAGGATATTGAAAAGCACCGGAGGAACAGAGGAGTATTCCTGGGATTCAGACGTCTCCTACACCGCCCAAAGAACTGATTACGGATATAGAGTTGACGCGATCGTGCCTTTTTCAAACTTCAGGAGGTCAGGAGGACAAGAGCAGAAATGGGTGATAAACATAATTAGAAAAAAACAATCCACAAACGAGACTGGATTGTATGGACTCACCGAATCAAGACAAGCTAACTTTCTTTTCAGATACGGAATTGAGACAGTAATCCGGGGTATAGGAGGCAGGGAACCTATTCATGTCATACCATACGGCATCTGGGGAGGCGAGATAGACGATGGAGTGGAGAGTGAGAAGGGAGACGCCGGTTTCGACGCGAGATTTCCGTTCGGTGCAAGTTCTGTAGTAAATCTGGCTTTCAACCCGGACTTCAGCCAGCTCGAAGGCGACCCCCTTGAGTTCGATTTCAACGCGCGATATGTCCTTTACTACTCTGAATACAGACCCTTTTTTCTCGAAGAGAGAGGTGTTTTCCGGTCCCTAAGAGAAATATTTTACTCGCGAAGGATATACAATCCTTTCTTAGCGGCGAGATACACTTATAAAACGGAAGTCAACCAGTTCGGATTTATCCTCGCTTCAGACGAAAACGACACGGCTATAGGCAACCCGGACGCTTATGCGGGATTGTTGCGATATAAGAGGTCTTTCGGCGTCAACTATTTAGGCGCGATGATTTTAGGCAGGCAGAACAGGGAGACGGAAGACTTAAATTATATCTTGATGACCGACGGCGACCTGAATTTTTTCGACGAAATGATTGGCGCTAACTACACCTGCGCCATGTCCAGAACAGAAAAAGAAGAAGAGGACACGACAGGTTATTATTATGATACCGAAACAAGTTATAAAAGGGGTAATTTCAAGCTGAGTATATACAATTCTGGTATAACAAGGCACTACGACAATAAGCTGGGATACATCACGGAGAAAGACTATCAGTCCCTGAATGTATATTTTGACTATAGATTAAATCTCAACAGACCTGTAATTAAAAGAATCGTTTTCGGTTTCTATCCCGGGGCATCCGGATCTTGGGATGATTTCTGGGGAAACCTCTTCGACAATTACGATTCGATTGAATATTCTCACGCCGAATATTTGGAAATAGATCTTTTTACCAGTTTTGTCGCATATTTATATGCACATCAGGAGAAAACAGAATACAACGGAGATTATTACTGTTATCAGGGCGTTGAATTGGGAATGAACCAGGATATCACACCGAACATGCATGTCTATGCCGGAGGCTACACAGGTTACGGAATAGACTACAACTACGGCAGGCTGTGCAAAAAATACAGTTATTGGGGAGGATTGTCAGGGAATATTTTTGAAAAAATATCATACAATTTTTATATTCAGGCACAACAGTTTTACGGCGACACTTCGGGGTATGCCTTAAAACCTTCTGAAATCAAAAACGCTGACTGGCAGTGGAATTCATACAAACCTGTTATTCAACTCACTTATACGCCCGACAACAGGTATTCTTTTACATTCACTTACCAGAAACTCTGGGCTGATTTCGCCCCCTATTACTGGGCTCCTGAAAACTACGATTTGGACGAGGACAAATTCTTCGCTCTTCTCACTTTCAAACCATCCACGGGAGACGCCGTCTATTTCGGAGTTAGATTCCCGGAAAAACTCGTATTCTTCAAATTCACCCATAGGTTCGAGTTTTAAGAGAAAAAGAGATATCCACCACGAAGGCCGCGAATAATCGCGGCTTCACGAAGGTGAAGAAAGAAATATAAAGAACTTTTCTTTAATAAAATTTGTATCTCAAATTTTATACTTCGTGCAGGGCAAATCATCGATTTGCGCCTTCGTGTAGGAGAAAATTATGTATGTAATTTTCGGCGCTTCGTGGTAGAAATTTTCTTCTATCTTTAGTTAATTCAAAAAACAAGAATAAAGACATCCACCACAAAGTATATATCAAAGAAAATTCTCTTTTTTCATCATAGATGAGAATATCGTTACGCGAATGGACACTAACGAAGAATAAAAGAAAAGATTTCCACCACGAAGGTCGAGATAAATTTCGACACTGTTAATTCACTAAAAGTGAATTAACATATCACGAAGGATGGATTGTAAACAATCCATCTTCCCGAAGGTGAAGAAAGAAATATAAAGAGCTTTTCTTTTATAAAATTTGTATCTCAAAATTATATTCGAGCGGACCTCTTAAAATAGACGCAATGGAGAGAATTCAATGTTAATGCAAAAAATGTAATTATTTGTCATTAATTGCTTGCAAAAAGTGTCATATTATGACATTATTTAAGTATGAAAAGAAATATTTACAGGAATTTGCTGTCTTGGAAGGAAAAAAAGAACAGAAAACCTCTTATAATAAAAGGGGCGAGACAAACAGGTAAAACTTATACTGTTCAAGAATTCGGAAAAAATGAATTTTCCAAGCTTCATTACATAAACTTTGAAAAAGACAGAAAAGCTTCTCAAATATTTGTAAAAGATCTCAATCCAGACAGAATACTTAACGAAATGAGATTTTTTCTGTCTCAGGACATTGATTCGCAAAACGATCTGATTTTTTTTGATGAAATTCAGGAAGAACCACGCGCTTTGACTTCTTTAAAATATTTTAGCGAGGAAAAACCGGGCATCAATATTATATCGGCAGGTTCTCTCATAGGTCTTCATCTGACAGAAGAATCAAGTTTCCCCGTGGGTAAAGTGGAATTTTTAAACATGTACCCTATGAACTTTGAGGAGTTTTTGGAAGGGTCAGGAGAAAATTTATTGTACTCTTTTTTGAAAGAATATGACGGTAAAATTAATATTCCAGAAATTATTCACGAGAAATTTGTCACTGAACTGAAAAAATATTTTGTTGTCGGCGGAATGCCTGAGGCCATAAAGATATTTACTGAATACAAAAATGACACTTTCAAAGCTTTCAACAATGTCCGTGAATATCAGGAAAATCTTCTTTATTCAATTAACGCAGATATGGCAAAACATTCCGGCAAGCAGAATTCCATGCAGATAGAGAGAGTTTTCAGAAGTATACCGGAACAATTGTCAAGGATCAGAGACGGTTCTTCCGGCAGGTATATTTTTAAAAACGTGATACCGGGTGTAAACAGATATTCAAGAATGATTGGTGTTATTGATTGGTTGGTGACTGCAGACCTTGTTTTAAAAACTCATATAATTGATCATGCCTCTGTTCCTTTGACTGGAAATATTAAAGAAAATATGATGAAACTATACTTTTACGATATTGGTCTTCTCGGTTCCATAAGCGGTTTATCTCCAAAAAGTATTATTGATTACGACTACGGAAGATATAAAGGTTATTTTGCCGAAAGCTTTGCGGCGAGAGAACTCGTGACAGATTATAACGTCAAATTGTTTTCATGGTTTAAAAATAGAGCTGAAATAGATTTTCTTGTCGAAAAAAATGGAAAAGTAATACCAATTGAAATAAAAGCCGGTGAAAAGATTAAGACAAAAAGCCTTAATTTTTTTAACAAAATTTGCAAAAGTGAAAAATCTTATGTTCTCAGCATGAGGAGTTTTCATGAGGACAATATTGGCGGTACAGCGAATTACCCGCTTTATATGATTTCGAGGATTTTGGAGCTCAAGAAATAATCCTTCTATTGTTTAAATGAATAAATACTGATTTTACCTTTTTATATACACCCAGCATGGTTTAAAATATTTGTTCAAAAAAACGATTTATTCAATTCATTATGGGTTTTTTAATCACCTCATAACTGAAAATTCGAGTGTTTTAGAATAATCTCCGGATTGAACTCGACAGAAGTATGAGCCGTTTTGGACTAGGTTCCCCTGGAAATCTTTGCCATTCCAAGTGAATCTGTAATTTCCTGTGGTCAGGTTTTCGTCGAGGATTATCGCTACTTTTTGACCCAACACGTTGAACACTTCGACACAGACCCGGCAGTCAGTTTTTACATCGAAAGATATCGTTGTTGTATTGGACATGGGATTTGGAATAAGAGACGTCAATATAATGGGATAGATTAAACCTTCCTCGATTTCCTCGACTCCGAGGTTGGGAACCCATTTTGCGACTCTGTCAGCCAGAGGGTTGCCTCCTGCATCCGTGAACTCTCCTCCTGCGTAAATGTCGTTTCCCGAGGAATACAAAGATAAGCAAATATTGTTCATTCCAGTGCCCAGCGATTCCCAAGATGTTCCGTTCCATACTGCAATCCGGTCAGCGTTAGGATCACCGCCGGCGTCAGTGAAATATCCGGCAACGTATATTTTGGATCCTGAAATGAGAATCGAACTGACGATGTTGTTCAATCCCGGTCCTAAAGCTTGCCAAGACGAGCCATTCCACACTGCGATATAGTCGGCGTTCGGATCGCCACCAGCGTCAGTGAATTCACCGCCTGCATAAATGATGTTTCCTGAACGGGCAATAGCCCAGACAATACCGTTAAGACCTGATCCAAACGATCCCCATGTTGAACCATTCCACACCGTTATACGGTCCGCGTCGGGATTGCCGCCTGCGTTAAAAAAAGAACCTCCTACATAGACTAAAGTGTCATAAAGATATATAGTTGCAACCCATCCTTCCAATGCTATAGTGCCCAGAGGTTCCCAAGTGTTGACATTCCATCTTGCTATATTATCTGCGGCCGGATATCCACCTGCGTTTCCAAAAGCTCCGCCAACATATACAAATTGCCCCGAAACTTTGATATCGTTGGCCCATCCGTCTAATCCTGCACCGAGTGGTTCCCATGTTGTGCCGTTCCATTGTGCAATGCTCATTGTATTGGGAACTCCTCCGACACTTGAAAAATCACCACCGACGTATAATAAACTGTCGCCGGCTGCTACAGCCTTGACTTCGTAATCTGCTCCAGTTCCGAGAGCTTCCCAAGATGTGCCGTTCCATTTTGCTATACGGTCGGCATTGCTTACATTGCCTGCATCTAGAAAATTTCCTACGACATAAACCTCTGAATCCCAAACAATTACGTCATAGACTCTTCCGTTCCAGATGCCTTCTCCAAGGTTTGTCCACGTTCCTGTTTCGTAGGGCAAAAACCTGTGGTCTTCGTTTGAAATGAAATTTGAGGCTGAAATACCGGAGATAACAATACATGTCAGAAGAAAACAAAACAAGTTCTTCAATTTCATAATCGACTCCTTGTTGATGGTTAAGAAATTTTACTAAAAATCATTTCATTTTACTCTTGTCCTGCAGAATCCTCTTCAGGTGAAAAATTTTGTAAAATCATTTTGCCCAATGTGTCGTAAACACTTAGTATTTCAATGTTTAGTTCAGCAAAGGCGTCGTCTATATCAGGATTGTCCCAGTCCCAGTTGTAGACATAATTGATCTCGAAATATAAAGTATCCCAAGGTTTTAACCACTCCTGGGGGGTATATCCGAATTCGTCGTCCACCCAAGGGATTTCCTCGTAATAAGATTTAAGTTCGGCGCGGAAAACTATGTTTGAAATTGTGTAGTGTGTGTTGTTGAAGAGCCATATAGCGACCACGGGTTCGCGCCCGTGGCCTTTCTCAAGAAAAAAAAATGTCTTGTCGAGGATTTCGATTTCTTCGTATTGTTCAGTACGGGATGAGTCCGGATTCAGAGGTTTATCACCGGATGTATCGTATGAAGTGTTTGATAAACTTGATAGATTCAGAAAAAACAAAGGAAAAATTATAAAAAATTTCATCGCTCCGCCTTTCCAATTGGGACATGTTTATAATATAATGATTATGACTCTAAAGTCATCAATTTATAAAAAAATAAAAAAAAGGAAAAAATCATGTCAAAGTGGGAATACGCGGAGATCTGGTATCAGCAGAAAATCACTGTAAAAGTTTTCAGTTCGAAGGGGCACAC
This sequence comes from candidate division WOR-3 bacterium, assembly GCA_016926475.1. Classification (NCBI taxonomy): domain Bacteria; kingdom Pseudomonadati; phylum Caldifarciminota; species Caldifarciminota bacterium. The sequence continues at coordinate 6,523 of JAFGON010000049.1, forward strand.
GCACCAGGAATATGAGGAGGTCCAATGGCCTGATATACTCTCTCGAATGGGAGAAGAAGGATGGGAAATGGTCAGCGTTATTGGCTCACCCAACGGTATGCAGTACTGGTATTACTTCAAAAGGCCGGTTGTTTAACAAAAAAAAAGAAAACCCACCGTGAACGGTGTTATAAATTTCACTTACACTAAGTGTAAATAGAAGAAAAAAGAAGAAGTTATTAGCCACGAATTGACGCGAATGAACGCGAAGTAAATAAAGAGACATCCAGCGGTTCTGTTACCTCACTATAAGTGATTAGTATTTAACGAATAAAATTGAAATTATAGCTGCTTGAAAATGATGTTTTACGCTAAAGAATATTTTGGTATTACAACATTTAGAAAAAAGATATATTATAATTACTCTTAGAATCAAATAGGGGGAAATATGAATAATGAAAAAATGTTGAAATTTTTTTATAAGACAAATACAGCCTATAAAAGTCATTACATTAACGGTGTTATAGGCGGTTTAACGCCGAAGGGTGATCTGAAATTAGATTTTTTCTCAGAAAATTTCCCTGTTCCGAATAGTGTTGTCCATGAATTACTTGAAAATAATAATTTAGGAAAAGAAATCCAAAGAGAACTCAGCGAAGGAATAATTAGAGAAATAGAATGCGGGCTGGTGATGAATTTGGAAACTGCAAAAAGCATAAATCAGTGGTTGACTGAAAAAATAAAAGAAATCGAAAAATTTTATAAAAAGAGCCAAAAATGAACAACTATTCCAACGCGTCAATACATTCTTCAAAACAGGCATATAATTGGTGGTATAAAATACCGGAAAGTATAAAAAATACAGCTTCTGCTCTGAATAATTATGCTCAAACAGCGGAAAAACTATCTGAAAGTCACGAAAAGCAATACTTTTGCAAAGTATCTCCAATAGTGGAAAAATTGGAATTTTCAGAGTATGACTCTATTATCGTCTGTGAAACGGCTTTAATAAAGGATTGGTTGCTTCCCCAGGAGGATATTGCTTGGAAGGATTTGTAAGGGGAGAAGTAGTAGTCATTCCTTTTCCGTTCTCTGATTTGACAAACAGTAAAAAAAGACCCGCTCTAATAGTATCAAGGCTTAAAGGCGATGATGTTATTCTTTGTCAAATTACGAGCAAAACCATTAAAGACGATTATGCTATAGAAATTCTTGATTCAGATTTTAATAAAGGATCTCTCAATCAGCCAAGCAATATAAGACCCAACAAGTTATTCACGGCTGACAAAAAAATCATTAGAAGGTCTGTTGGAAATTTGAATGACAAAAAGTTTGATAAAGTAATAGAAAAAATTGTTCAGATCATAGAAAATAAAATTTAATAAACTGTAGCCTGAGGTAAAATTCACAAAAAATATACATCATTGTAGCGCGGTGAAAACTAATAAACTTTTTTTACGCTTTACCCTGATTCTTCACGGCCTGTTCTGCTGAGGAGAGTTCCTCGTCAGATGCGAGGTAGTAATGCTTTACGGGCTTTAAAGCGTCGTCGAGTTCGTAGATCAGCGGTATACCTGTCGGTATATTCAGGGATACAATCTTGTCCTCAGGAATGTCGTCTAGAAATTTAACCAGCGCTCTCAAGCTATTTCCGTGAGCGGCGATAATCACTTTTTTGCCGGATTTGACAGTCGGTGCGATACTTTCGTGCCACAAGGGCAGAAACCTCGCGACAGTGTCTTTCAGGCACTCGGTCAGGGGCAGGTCTTTTTCGGACAGGTTTTTGTAGCGGGGGTCGTTGCCCGGATAGCGGAGGTCGGCCTTGGTAAGCTCAGGGGGCCTGATGTCATAACTTCTTCTCCATATATGAACCTGTTGCTCTCCGAATTTCTGCGCCATTTCAGATTTGTTCAAGCCCTGTAGGGCACCGTAGTGGCGTTCGTTGAGCCTCCAGTTCCTTTCGACCGGTATCCACATAAGGTCCATTTCATCGAGAGCTATCCAGAGAGTCCTTATGGCTCTTTTCAAAACAGAAGCGAACGCTATATCGAAAACAAAGCCTTTTTCCTTTAGTTTTTTGCCGGCTGAGTGAGCCTCTACGACGCCTTTTTCGGAAAGATCTACATCGGTCCATCCTGTGAAGCGGTTCTCCTTGTTCCATACACTCTCACCGTGTCTTAAAAGTGTCAATTCATACATGATGTCTCCTTTTGGATCAAGTGAAGATGAGAATCTTCGCCGAGGCTTGTAACTTTGAAATTTCCGTTTTCAACGGAGATTACTGTTATGGACGTGTTGTCTATTTTATCTGTGTTCCAGACCTCCGAAAGAGGTTTTTTTTCTGCAAGAGCACAGGCGGTTCTTATAAGAACTCCGTGTGAAAAAGCCAGAATACTTTTATCTTTATGTTCTTTGGAGACATAATTTAAAAACTTCTCCGCCCTTTTTTGAACTTCTTCAAAAGTCTCGCCTCCTGTTATTGCAAAAATATGGGGACGGAGGTTGAAATCGTCATATTCTTTCGGAGTTTCCCTCTGTATGTCTTCGATGAGTTTACCTTCCCAGATTCCGAGATTTATTTCTTTTAACAGGTCCGATCTGATTATTGGCTGGCATCTTTTTTTTGTGATTACTTCAGCGGTTTTCAGGGCTCTTTTGAGAGGGCTTGAATAGATAAAATCAAATTTGGAGTTTTTGAGCCGTCTTTCGAGAGATTGCGCCTGTAACAATCCGAGTTCGGTGATATCTGATTCGCCCTGTCCCTGGAGCCTTTTTTGACAGTTCGAAGTGCTTTGGCCATGCCTGACGAAAGAGATTTTCGTCATTTACCCGTCTCTCCCGAATAGCGCGAATACTTTCTGTAGACCGTGTCTTCGAGAGCTTCTTCCAGGGATATAAATGTCCAGCCATTTTCCTTGAAATGATCGAGAATTTCACCGAGGGTGAAAGAGTTAAGATAATTCATGTGCAGAAGCATTATAAGAGGCACGTCTCTTTTGTATTTTTTTGTGTAAAAACTGTCGTTGTATACGATTCTCTCGCTTATGTGGGAGAGATAATCCCGCTTGACGGATTCGAGAAAAACCGTGTCACCGGACGGAAATGAGTCGACGAATGTTTTGTTGAACTTCCAGTCGTCATTGTCTATCGTTACCGGAGCGACTTCGTAGCCGCGGCTTCTGAGCGCCGCGAGGACGGAATCCCTTTTTTCAGGTGTGTCTCCCATGCTGAGACAGGGATACCTGAAGTACTTGGGTCTTTCACCGAAAAGAGAAGTCAGCACAGAGTCGCAAACAATGAAATCCGAAATGTATTCTTCCGCCGAAACGTCGTCGAGGTCATGATGGGTATGAGTGTGGTTTGCTACTGTGTGGCCTCTTCGGACGAATTCGTTCATGAGGTCGAGGGCGAAAGAGTTTATCGTCGATGTCACTGTAAAACCGGTCACCTTGACGCCTCTGGAATCGAGAGTGTCGAGAATTCTCAGGAAATAGTCCTGTTTCTGTTCTCGGCTGAGGCCTCTTGTGTATGTGAAAGGCAGGTCGTCTATTGTGATGGCGACTCTTTTTTGAGCCGAAGCGATTTCCGCGAGCGATAAGGCGGTGAAAATAAAAGCAAAAACAGTAGCTTTCATAAGAATTCTCCTATCACTTCAGACAGAATTTTTATCCCTCTGTCAATCTGCTCGATCGAAGGAAAAGAATAATTCAGTCTCAGAGTGTTCTTTCCGGACGCGTCGCAGTGGAAAGGCTGGCCGGTTACGAAGGCGACATTTTTTTCTATAGCTTTATAGAATACATCTTTGGCGTCAATGTTTTCCGGCAGTATGACCCACAGGAACATTCCGCCTTCAGGTTTTGACCACTCGACCTGCCGGGGCATGTTTTCTTCGAGAGCTCCGAGCATGGTCGAAATTTTTGGTTTGTAAAGGTCGATGGCTTTTTGTATGGTTTCTTCCATTTTTCCTTTCGAGATGAATTCAGACAATATGAGCTGAGTGAAAGACGGAGTGCAGAGGTCGACGGACTGTTTGAGCATTATTATTTTTTCTATGATTTCTTTTTCTGCCGTAATCCAGCCCATTCTCATGCCGGGAAAAAGCATTTTTGAAAATGTCTTCAGAAGGATTACTCCGCTGCCTCCTGAAATTGTCCAAAGACTCGGTAATATGTTTCCGGTAAAACTGAGCTCTCTGTAGGGAGAATCTTCGATTATCAGTATTTCTCTTTTCCGGGCAAATTTGACGAGTTCATTTCTCCTTTCAAGTGTCATCGTAATCCCTGAAGGATTTTGGAAATCCGGAATCGTGTATATAAATGAAGGCGGAGTGCCCTTCTTTTCGAGTTCGTCAACTTCTTTTTCGAGGGCGTAAATTTCCATTCCGCCGAAGTCCATTTTTACGCCTATCATTCTGGCCATGTCGCGTCTGAAAGCCTGGATGGCTCCAAGATAAGAAGGCAGTTCCATTATGACGGGAGTGCCTTCGTCAATGAAAAGCCTCGAAACGAGGTCGAGACCCTGCTGTGACGATGAAGTGACGCATATCTGTTCCTCGGTAGCCTTTTCGCCGAAATCGGCCATGAACTTTACGAGGGAAGTCTGCATTTCAACTTCACCCGGTGTCGGTCCGTACTGGAGAGCCAGATAGCCTTTTGAGTGAAGAACTTTTTCAGTTATCTCGGTTATCTCTTTCGTCGGGAAAAGCTTCGAGTCGGGAAGACCGCCTCCGAAAGAAATTATGCCCGGCTTTCTGGTCAAGCTGAGAAGCTCCCTGATTTCCGATCTTTTTATGCTCGTAGAAATTTTTGAGAATCTGTGGTTCATAGTCGCTCCTTTTTGGAAAAAGATATTATATTTTAAAATCTCTGCCCCGGACAATTTTTTTTTAACAAATATCTCCGGGTGCTGATAAAATCCAGAAAACAGAAATGGGGTAAAATTGGACGTATCGGTAGGTGAATTAGTCAAATTCGTGTATTTCGATCAGGATCTCGAATCCGGATTCAGAAGTCTGAAAAAAGCCGTCAGGGGCGTAGTTCTTCACAGGGAATACCAGGAGTCGAAATCCGCAAAAGCCGATTACTCGGCCGAGGTATTTCTCACGTACGATTTCGAGTTTAAGGGAAGGGAATTCACTCTGAAAGGAAAAGCCGACGGTATATTTCGTGACTCAGGAATCGCCACTGTGGAAGAGATAAAAACGGGTAGCGTTCAAGGAAGGGAAGAGAGCGCCCTCGAGATGCACCTTGCACAGGCAAAGTGCTACGCGTTCATGTACTCGCGGATAAATAATGAAGACTCCGTAAAAGTTTTAGTGACTTATCTGGACGAAACAGGTCCGAAATCCGAAAAAAGCCTCGTATTTACAAAAGAAGAACTCGAGAGAGATTTTTTTGCCCTGTTTGACAAATATTACAGATGGATTGAATTTGAGGAGAACAGAAGAATACAGAGAAACGCCACGCTTAAAAAAGCGAGTTTTCCACACTCAAAATACAGAAAAGGACAGGACGAGCTCTCTGCGAGCGTTTTCGAAGCGATAGAATCTTCAAAGACTCTGTTTTTTAGGGCACCGACCGGAATCGGTAAAACAGTGGCGACAATTTTTCCCGCGATGAAGGCTATTGGAGACAATCTTGTCGAAAAGGCTTTTTATCTCACGGCAAAAAATACCACGAGGGAAGTCGTTGAAAAAACTCTGGAGCTGTTTCTGGAAAAAGGCGTCGCTTTGAAATCAGTTTCAATAACTGCTAAAAGCAGGATATGCTTCATGAATCTCGAAGTCTGCGACACGAGCCACTGCCCTTATGCCAAAGGATATTACGGACGAGTCAACGGAGCCATCATAGAAGCTCTGGAAAACGACAACCTTTTGACGAGAAACGAGATCGAAAAATACGCCGAAAAGCACAGTGTTTGCCCTTTCGAGTTTTCGCTCGATGTTTCAAATTACTGCGATTTCATCGTCTGCGATTACAATTACCTTTTCGATCCGGCCGTTTTTCTGAGAAGGTATTTTACACAGGATTCCAATGATTTCGTTTTTCTCGTCGATGAGGCTCACAATTTACCTGACAGAGCACGCGAGATGTTTTCGGCTCAGTTAAAACTTTCGGATTTCTCCAACAAAAAATATTTGGCTGACGATGATATTCTCGAAGGATGCACAGAAGCCGTCGAGGAATTTTTCAGGGACCTCGCGTCGAAACTGCCCGAAGAGGGATTTTGGGTGCAGAAAGAACCGGTGGAGGAAATTATTGAACTTCTCGCGGCTTTCTCCACGGCGTGCGGATTATGGCTCGAGGAAAATTACGGAAAAAAACATTACGAGGAATTGCTTAAGCTGTATTTCGATGTCCAGTCTTATTTGAAGACTTTTGAATATTACGGCCCCACTTATGTCACTTACACGAAATTCGAAAGAGGAGACGTCCTGCTGAAACAATTTTGTTTGGACCCTTCTGAGAACATAGGGCAGATATTGAAAAAAGGAAGATCGGGAGTGTTTTTTTCGGCGACTCTCAAACCAATTGAATATTACAGAGACATTCTCGGCGGAAATCATGACTCTGTATTGCTCGAACTTAATTCGCCTTTTCCAAAAGAAAACCTCGCAATTTGCGTGACTCCATTTGTTTCGACGAAGTACGCTTCGAGAGATTTCAGTCTTATCTGTGTCTGTTCTATAATACACGAACTGATTTCATCCAAAAAAGGCAATTACATGGCATATTTTCCGTCGTACGTATATCTGGAAAAAGCTCTGGCTTGTTTTGAGGAAAAGTATCCCGACGTAAAAATAATAGGGCAAAAAGCTCAGATGACCGAATCGCAGAGAAAAAAATTTTTAAAAAACTTCAAAAAAACAAAAAAAGAAGGAGTCCTCGGATTCGCCGTCATGGGAGGCGTATTTTCTGAAGGCATTGATCTTCACGGAGAAAAACTTTCGGGAGCGGTGATCGTTGGAGTGGGTCTCCCCAGGATCTGTTTCGAACTCGACATAATAAGGGAGTATTTCGAGTCCAAGCTGGAAGCTGGATTCGAGTTCGCATACATGTATCCTGGTATGAACAAAGTTCTTCAAGCTGCCGGAAGAGTAATAAGGACGGAAAAGGACAGAGGGGCGATAATTCTCGTCGACGAAAGATTTTCTCTCTCCAGATATACCGACTTGTTTCCCGAAGAATGGTCGAATTTCAAAACAGCGTCTTCGACGAATGATGTAAAAACTATACTTGAAGCTTTTTGGGCTAAAGCGACAAAATAACAAGAAAATGTGATATTCTTTTATCATGAACCCTTTTCTGCCGAATGATATTGACACCTCTTTTGCACTCAAAAAAAGAAAGGGAGCTCTGCTTTTCGCCGACTTAAAGGGATTTACGGAGCTGAGTGAAAAATTCGCCGAACACGGAGTTTTGGGAACCGGAGAACTAACGCAGATAATAGACGGATGTTTTGATTCCCTGCTCACGGTTGTAAGAAAATACGATGGCGACGTCATCGAATTTATCGGCGATGCTCTTTTCATAAAATTCAAAACCATGAAAGCAGCTGAAAAATGCGCAAAAGAGATGTCGGAAAAGATTAGATCTTTTTCTGACCTTAAGACTTCTTTGGGCGGATTTTCATTGTCCATGAAAATCGTCTATGCTCGAGGCCGCTGGAACGAATTGATACTCGGCAATCCTAAGAAGGCGGTGTTTTTTTTGACAGGAAAAACCTTGAAAAGAATCGCGCTATACGAGGAGAAAAAATCAAAAGAAGATATCGTTGAAGCACCTTCTGCCGGAACCGAAAGCAGAAAAAAGATTGAGTCTTTACCCATTGATTTCAATATAAAAGGGACGAAGAGTTTTTTGCCGAATTTCAGCGAAAGACTGCCTAAAAAAGGCACTTTCGGGGAATTCAGGTCTGTCGCCTGCGTTTTTATAAAAATAGCGGGTTACGATGAGGAAAATCCCGACTACGAGAATCTGAATTCCGCGTTTGTTCGTATTTTTAAAGCGATCGAAAAGCACGGAGGCTCACTCAACGATCTGGACAACGCGAGAGAAAAAGGAAGCAGATTACTCGTATTGTTCGGCGCACCTGTCGCTTTCGGCGACGACAGCGAAAGGGCAGTCATGTTCGCCCTTGAGACAATCGCTGTTTTAAACGGAATGCGCGGGCTGCAAGCGTCTTCGAGTGTAGGCGCCGGATACGTATATGCCGGTATAATCGGCGACAAAAAAAGAAAAAAGTATTCTGTCATAGGCGACACTGTAAACTCGACGTCGAGGATACTCGACACTCTTTACGACGGAGAGATCGCTGTTTCCGATGATGTATTCAGGATGACTAAAAACCGGATCAATTACGAAGCTATGACGGATGTTCGGGTTAAGGGTAAAAAAGGTCTGCTCAAAAGATACAGGCCGCTGAGTTTCAAGAGAGAACTTACGAAAACACACCCTTTCGTAGGCAGAGAAAAAGAATTGAAAAAGGTGACGGGATGCGTTATCAAGAGCAGGACAGCCATAAGGATCGTTGGTCAAGCCGGCATAGGGAAGACAAGATTTATTGAAGAAACAGCCCGTATAGTCGCAGAAAATGGAGTGACGGTTTACAGAGCCAGAGCTGAAGAGCACAGGCCCGCGTTCCATCTTTTTTCATCGCTTGCAAAAAATATCTGTTCCATAGCCGACGACGACTCCGCGAAGACAAAATTTTCCAAGTTGAAGAAAGCTTTTGAAAGGTCCGGAAAAATCCCGGTGACAGCAATTGACGACATAAACATGATAGCGGGGATGCTTTTCGGTATGGAAGTGCCCGATGAAAAACGCCTGGGACTGACTCCGGAGCTAAAAAAGGAAAATCTCATAGGTGCAATGGTGAAGCTTATCGAATCGGCGGGCAGGCGGTTATGTGTAATTCTCGATGACCTTCACTGGTCAAAACCCGAAGACACCGAAGCGATTAAAGTCATCACAAGATCTCTTCTTCTTTATTCGCAGTTTCCTGTAAGCATTATTCTTTCCTCAAGATCCGAGGCAGACTTGAGTCTCGACGAAAAAAGAACCAAATCGCTCAAAATTGATCTCAAACCGTTCGATAAAAAGCCTTTCGACAAATTCATAGCTCAGGTTCTGGGCAGGAAAAAACTCGAGGATCAGGTTTTAAAAACGGTTGTTGAAAGATCCGGAGGTAATCCTTTTTACGCGGAACAGATACTTTCATATTTAAGAGACAAAAACCTGATAATTGAAAAATCGGATAAGTGGCTGGCTGTTCCTTCCTACAGGGAGGACGCCCTTCCGGAAAACCTGTTTTCAATAGTGACGGCTAGAATAGACAAACTCGGCGAGAGAATCAGGGAAAGCCTCAGGATAGCAAGTGCTATCGGCATGGAATTCAAGGTCGGAATAATCGACGAGGTTATGAGGGGAAAAACCGTCAACGAACTTAAGAGCGCCGCAGAAACAGGCCTTGTAAACCTCGCCGACAGGGAGGAACTTGAATACATATTTTCCCACGCGCTTTTCAAGGACGTAATATACCAGTCAATACTCTCGGAAAAGAGGAAAACGATTCACCTGGCTGTGGCAAAAGCTTTGGAAAAAAGCGGAGCAACAAATTCCAAAGAGAGACTTTCTTCACTGGCACATCATTACGACATAGCTCAAAAGTGGAACAAGGCATTCAAGTACAGGCTTGAAGCCGGTAGAAAATACAAAAGCGAATATTTAAATGAAGAGGCGATTTTTAATCTTGAAAGAGCCATTCAGATTGCCTATGAATCGCCGGTCCCGATCAGACAGAAATTGCAAGCCATGGAAGATCTCATAGAAACCTATTTCAACACGGGTAAAGTGGGAAAAAGCCTGACTTGGGCGGAGGAGCTAGACAGGCGGAGTGAGGGAGATCCGGTGATCAAGTCAAAAGCGCTGAGATACATGTCTCTATGCCTGTCGGGAGAAAAGAATTTCAGGGAAGCGCTTTCCTCTCTGGAAAAAGCCTACCGCTCACTAAGGAGTAGCTCTTATTCCTGCACGGAGGAAAAAATAATGAACGCTTTGGCCAGGGCAAACATATACAGAAATGTTTTCGATCTTGAAAGAAGTCTCGCCGAAGCTCAAAAAGCAGAAATGATGTACGGAAAGCTTTCGAAAAAAAGAAAAGATCCCAAGGTCGAGGTCAGGATATGCATGGAAATCGGCTCATCACATTACAGTAAATTCGATTATGACTTGGCTGTGAAAAAATTCAGGGAAGCCTCTGATATAGCCGAAAAAATAAACGACAAGCACAGACAGGCATCGGCCATATCCAACAGCGGAGTGATATATCACTATCAGGGTAAATTTGACAAAGCGCTTTCCTGCTACAAAAAAACCGAATCGATTACCGGCGAAATAGGAGACAGAAGAGGGCAGTGCCTCTCAAAACTGAACATCGGTTGCGCTTACAACGACATGAAAAAGATAGAAGAGGCTCTGGTTAAATTCAAGGAGGCGTTGAGAATAGCGCTCGAAATAGATTTCGTAAAGATGATAATGTTCTTATACATAAACATCGGCAATAGTTACAACAACATGCGCCGCCACAAAGAAGCGGCTCAATACACCGAGAAAGCCAAACCATACGCCGAGGAATTGCGGGATTATTCCGCTTTGGCGAGGATAAACGAAAACCTCGGGAATATATTCAGCAGGCAGGAAAATCTGGACATGTCCGAGAAGTGTTTTACCGAATCCATGAAATATCTGGATCTTTGCAAGGACCTGAAATGGAAAGTTTATGTCAGCGAGAAAATTTCAAAAATACAGATTGAAAAAATGGAATACATTAAAGCTCTTGAAACCCTCAGAAAAACTCTGAGAGTTTCAAGAAAAATTGATTCCCGCGAAGGCGTGTTCGAATCTATGTCCTATGCGAGAGAAATATTCCGGGAGACAGGTAAAAATAAATTGGCGGAAATCTACTCGAAAAAGACCGACGAAAACCAGGCAGAATCAATTGATAAAGAAGTAATTGCCATTCATCTCCTGAAAAAAGCCGATTTTCTGATTTGCACAGCTGGCGCAGGAAGGCTGGATGAAATTGAAACTGTTATGGATGAGGTAAAACGATTAAACGACAAAATCAAAGCCGAAAAGGTCGAAGTTGAGTATTATTATTTACTCGGAAAATTTCAAAGAGTGATGAAGAATTATGATTGGTCCTTAAAAACGCTTAAAAAAACAAAGAAACTTTCTTCGTCGATCAAATGGAAAAGCTATATCGCGAGAGTGTATCTGGAAATGTCATTGCTATTAAAAGACAAGGGCGATCAGCTTTCGGATAAATACCTCGAAAAAGCTGAGAAAGAATTTATAAAAATGAATAATCACAAAAGAGCGGAATGGGCAAAAAGAGTTTATTCCAATCACCTGAAGCCTGATTCTAACCCAAAGCTCATAGAACCCTCGATCCGGAGTATTTCCCCGAAAAAGACCCTGTGAAAATCTTTCTGAGGATAGCATTC